>JACRLA010000066.1 GCA_016215145.1 Chloroflexota bacterium | reverse complement strand
CTAATCCGATGGAACGGGTGGCGGTGTCGAGGGAGAGAATCACAAATGAAACAACGAAACAATGAGACAATGAGACAATGAAGAATGAACAATGATCCACGTATCACGTATCACGCAGCACGAGAGAATCTACTACCTTTTTGTATTGCTCGCCCCGCGCTTCAAGTTTTACCTGCCGCGTTTGATCATCAACCGCAACGAGATCGATCTGCAAATACTCATTGGGCAAAACGTCTTGTACGCGCTCCGCCCATTCGATCATCACCGCGCCATGAGGATCGTTCAAGAGATCGTCGAGGGCAATGCTTTGCGAATCGGCGGCGTCCCTTAAACGATAGGCGTCAATGTGGTAGAGGCGGCGCCCCCGTGAATCGCTGTATTCATTCACGAAAACAAAGGTCGGGCTGTTGACGATCTCGCGCGCGCCCCACCCATTGCCGATCCCCGAGGCGAGCGTGGTTTTGCCCACGCCCAATTCGCCGCACAAACAGATTAGATCACCTTCACGAGTCATCGCGCCAAGTTGTTGACCGAGTTGATAGGTTTGTGCGGGGCTGTGAGTGATTACGTCGAGGGCGAACACTTCGAGGCGATTATAACATTGGACTGTTGGACAAATTTTCAGGGCGATACTATGATGATGTTATGCGTATATTGATCATTTCGGACATTCACGGCAACCTGACGGCGCTCGAAGCAGTGTTAGCCGACGCCGACGGAAGTTACGATACCGTATGGTGTTTGGGCGATCTGGTGGGTTATGGTCCCGACCCTAATGAGTGTGTGGAGCGAGTACGATCCTTGTCCAAGTTAACTTGCTTGGTGGGCAACCACGATAAAGCGGCGATTGGCGATATTGACATCAATAGTTTCAATCTCGACGCTCGCACGGCAATTGCCTGGACGCAGCGCGCACTGACCTCTGCCTCGCGCGAGTATCTGACTAACTGGCCGGAGAAACACGTGCAGGGAGTTTACACACTGGTTCACGCCAGCCCACGCCAACCTGTGTGGGAATATATTTTGGACTCTTACATCGCATCACAAAACTTCCCGTATTTTGAAACGCCCTATTGTCTGGTGGGTCACACACATATTCCGGTGATCTATCAACAAGAGGGTCATACAGCCGTTGAGCGTCGCCCCAACTACGACGAGCTCACCGCGTTTGGAAACGAGCGATTGATCATCAACCCCGGCAGTGTGGGGCAACCGCGCGACAGCAACCCCGACGCTTCTTACGCGATTTTAGATTTTGAAGGACAACGATGGGAATATCGCCGCGTGCCTTACAACGTGGCAGAGACGCAACGCCGCATGACAGAAAATAAAATGCCGTCACGTTTGATCTCGCGTTTGCAAAAAGGGTGGTGAAGGCTGGAGGTTAGAAGTTGGAGGGGAACTTCTTTTGAACTTTGCGCGTCTATTGAGTAATTACTCGAAAGGAGATTTGATATGAAACGTGCTTTTCTCGTCACACTTGTATTAGCATCACTCTTATTAACAACTGCTTGCGCTCCAGCGGCAACTCCCACTTTTTCCAAAGGGATTGCGCCTGCGGAAGCCGCCCCGCCCCTCGCACAAGGGGGCGTCGCCGATACCGCCCCCGGGCAACAACCTGCCGCGCCCAAGACTGGCAACACCACTGACTCAACCGCGCAAACCGAACGATTGGTGATCAAGAACGCCACACTCTCTATTGTTGTGGATGACACAACGGTGACGGTCAACACCATCACCAAGATGGCGGAAGAGATGGGCGGCTTTGTGGTTTCGCTCAACACGTCGCAGACGCTTGCCTCGAGCAACAAAAAAGTGCAAAGCGCCAAGATGGTGGTGCGTGTGCCTGCCGAAAAACTTAATGACGCGTTGACGCAAATTAAAAAGACTTCGGTGGAAGTCGTCAGCGAGAATATCTCTGGGCAGGATGTCACGGCAGAATACACTGACCTCAAGAGCCAGCTCACCAACCTGGAACGGGCTGAGAAGCAAATGCAAACGTTCCTCGATCAGACAAAAAATACTGAAGAGACGTTGAAAGTCTATACCCAGCTAGTTTCCATTCGTCAACAGCTTGAGACAGTGAAAGGGCGCATGAAGTATTACGAACAATCGGCAGCATTGTCAGCGATTACGCTGACCATCACACCCAATGCGCTCAACACACCGATCCAAGTTGCCGGTTGGCGACCCGAAGGCACGGTGAAGGAATCGATTGAGGCATTGATTAAAATTTTGCAGAACCTTGCCGACTTTCTCATTCGCTTCGGTATAGTGTGTATGCCATTCATCATCGTTCTCGGCGTGCCAACATTCTTCTTCGGGCGTTGGGCGTGGAGGAAGTGGGTGATGAAGAAGTAGCGAATGGCTTATGGCTGATAGCAAAATAGCAAATGGCTGATAGCCAATAGTGTTCGTAAAAAAGACACCGCGTGTTTTGAAAACACGCGGTGTCTTTGCTATTCGCTATGCGAAGCAGCCATTGGCTTTCGGCTACACTTCGTTGACAATCGCAAACACCATCGGTCTGCGTTTCATCTCGGCGTAAAAGAATTCGGCGAGGGCGGTCTCAACAGATTTGATAACACCATTGCCATTCGCGCTCATTGCCGCGTCTTCGGCTTTCTTGGCTGCCATCGAGAACAACTCTTCCGAGTCGCGCACAAAAACAAAACCTTTGGAGATCATGTGCGGCTTCTCGGCGAGTTTGCCACTCTTGCGATCCACTCGTAAGTTGACGACGACGAATCCATCGCGCGCCAGATTCTCGCGCTCGCGCAATACCGCCGGACCAATGTCGCCGACTCCGGTGCCGTCTACGTAAACGTAACCACCCGGCACACGTTCACCGATCAACATCCCGGCTTCCTCGCTGAACTCAACCACGGTGCCATTTTCGATCACGGCGATATTCTCATCGGGGATGCCGACTTCGCGGGCGAGGGCGGCGTGGCGATGGAGATGCCGCAATTCGCCATGCACCGGAATAAAGTATTGCGGGTGCAGCATGTTGATTAACATCTTCTGCTCTTCGGCGCTGGCATGACCCGAAACGTGAACCGGCAGAATCGGATCGTAGATCACCTTTGCCCCGCGTTGAAAGAGTCGGTTGATCTTCCGCGCCACCATCTCTTCGTTGCCCGGAATCGGGTGCGATGAAATGACGACGGTGTCGCCGACTTGCAGGTCAAACGAACGGTTGCGCCCCAAAGACAAACGCCCAACAATGGTTGACGGCTCCCCCTGCGATCCGGTGGACATGATCGTCACTTTGTTATCGGGCAGAGTCAGGGCTTGATCAATCGGAATGATTAATCCATCAGGCGCATTAAGATAACCGAGCCGTAACGCCATTTTGGAATTCTCAACCATGGACGTGCCGACCAGCGCCATCTGGCGATTGTGGCGGACGCAAGCGTTGACCACTTGTTGAATGCGCGAGATGAGCGACGCAAACGTGGCAACGATGATGCGCCCTTTG
>JACRLA010000065.1 GCA_016215145.1 Chloroflexota bacterium | reverse complement strand
TTTTGGCGGGCGCCTACGCTTACATCAACTATCCGTATTACTCGTCGCAAGTGGCGGGCGAGAGCGGGCGCGTGGGCATTTTGCAAATTCGATTCAAAGGCAATGACCCCGACGTGCATGCTCGTGTAACGCAAACTCTCGAATCAACTTTCAAAGCCGATTACAGCGTGGGCTCGATCCGCCCCACGCCCAACGCGGTTCGATCTGTGCGCGAACAATTCAACATCCTCATCGTCTTTCTATTCATCATGGCGGCGATTGTCGGCTTGGTCAGCGCGCTCGGACTCTCTGGCGCGATGAGCATGAACGTTTTGGAACGCACGCGCGAGATCGGCGTGATGCGATCATTGGGCGCGTCGGATATGTCGGTCTTGATGGTATTTTTGTTGGAGGGAATTTTTATCGGTGTGGCAAGTTGGATCGGGGGATCGATCTTCGCTTACCCCTTGAGCGTGATCTTAAGCAACCAAGTGGGCAACTCGCTGGTGCGCGCGCCGTTGCTCTACACCTTCCCACCCGAAGGCGTGGCGTTGTGGCTTTTAGGTTCAATCGCCCTCGCCACCCTCGCCACCTTCGCCCCCGCGCATCGGGCTTCGATGCTGAGTGTGAGGGAAGTGTTGGCATATGAGTAAGCAAAGACCCCGAAGGTTTTAAAAACCTTCGGGGTCTTTTTTTACCACGATCACTTTATTCGTCACGCAACCGTTTGGGTCGTTGCTCCAAAACTTCTGTCAAATTACTTTGACCATCAAGCAGAAGAACCATTTTATTCAGAACATTGCGCCCCAACAAAATTTGATCTCCATACTCATCCCCGATAACTACGACGCTCTTCAATACAAAACTCTCAATATGGAGATCAACTTCGTAGAGGTGAACCTCTTTGCTTTCGCCCAATACACCATGTAACACAGCATCGCCAAACTCTACGGCTTCGATCTCTTCCAAGAGGTAAAGCGGGATCAAAGTTCCATCTGCTCCCGTATCTATTTGTGCGAGATAGGATTCGGGTGATGGCTTCTCATCCAAAGAAGCCAAGCGCACATTCAGCACAGGCGCGGGCGGCGTGTAACGTTTATCGTAAGGGATATTCATAATCAAGCAAGATGCGTGCTAACAAATTTTAGTTCTCGCCGTCCTTCGGCAAGGGTAATCAACACCGCAGTCTTCCCAAATTTTCTCCGCACACGATTCCGCAACATCTCCTCATCAAAATCTTGATCGATGACTTCCTTGTTATGCACGGCTATAAATTTTCCGCGATAAGGCGCGCGAACTTCAATAGAAACAGAACGCCACCACTCAATCTCGGTGTTGATCTTTTTGCGTTGCAATTGAAAACGATAATGCCGCAACGCCGACTCGACTAACGTCTCGACCTCAACGCCTTCGGCTTTCGCTTCATTTCGTAATTGAGAAGCAAGTGGGTCTTTCAAAACAATCTCACTCATAACAACACTCCTTTCCCGCATTTCCTTTATTTCCCCCCGTCATCTCCCTGTTTCCCCATTTCCCTTATTTCCTTTTGTTCCTTTATCTATCCCCCAATCTCACTCATCACCCTATTCATCGGAATCATATTGTGCGCCAGACCATGCCCCCAAGGTTTGTTCCACACAGCAGTGCTGATGATATTTTTGAGATCATCGGTTGACGCGCCTTGACGTAACGGCGTTAAGAGATCAAGTTCATATTCGCGCAAGAGGCACATTCGCAAACGACCATCGGCGGTGAGGCGGGCGCGAGTGCAAGAAGCGCAGAACGGTTCGGTGACGGAGCTAATGAAACCGAGATCACCTTTGGAGTTGGGCAAACGATAGAGTCGCGCTTCGCCGTCGAGCTTGCCGCCGTCAATGGGTTCAAGCGGGGCAATGGCATCACTGATTCGCTTTCGCATTTCTTCGGCGCTGACGATCTGCGTCGTTTGAAATTCGGAGACATCGCCAAAGGGCATCATCTCGATGAAGCGCATCTGCCAAGCGTGATCGAGAGTGAGCCGCGCCAGATCGATCACATCGTCTTCGTTATAACCGCGCACCACAACGGCGTTGAGCTTGATCGGAGTCAAGCCCGCCTCTTCCGATGCTTTGATCCCTTCCCACACATCTTCAAACGATCCCCAACGCGTGAGGCGTTTAAATTTTTGCGCGTCTAGTGAATCAATGCTGATGTTGACGCGCTGCAATCCGGCTCCCGCCAGCGGTTTAGCCAAACGGTTCAATAAAATTCCATTGGTCGTCATAGACAGTGACCGCACCCCCTGAGTCTGAGCAATGCCACGCACCAGATCAACGATATTGGCGCGCACCGTTGGCTCGCCGCCGGTGAGTCGGAATTTATCGAAGCCCATCTCGGCACATAATCGAATCAACGTGAGCAGTTCTTCATCCTGCATGAGTTCGGGCTTGGGGCGGAAGGTTTGATCTTCGGGCATGCAGTAGACGCAGCGCAAGTTGCATCTGTCGGTGAGGCTGACGCGCAGGTAGTGGATGTTGCGGGAGAAGCGGTCGAGGGGCATAGAGTTTAGAGATTAGAGATTGGAGAGATTTTATCCATCACTTCGGCGGGTTCTTCGCTTGAGCATACACCCGATCAAACTCTGCGAGAAACTGCTGCGCCATTCCAGCATCATCCACGATCAACAAATTTTCGTCGTTACTATCCTGCGCGTTAGCCGAAAAATTAAAGGAGCCAAAGATCACCGTCTGCCCGTCAATGATGAAAACTTTGTGGTGCATCAAATAAGGATTGCCATCGGTTAACACGTCCGCGCCTGCCGCCTTGAGCGCCGTGAACTCGCTGAACTGAGTCTGCGAGCCGGTGTTCTCGAACACGCCGCGCACTTTCACGCCCGCCGTCATACGCCCAATGAGCGCCTTGCCGATCTCATCTTCAGTGAAGGAGAACGCCATGAAGTTAATCGAAGTCTTTGCCTGCTTCAGTCGATTCACAATCGCCGTCGTTACTTCGTCATCGGACGCAAAATAATTTTCAACGTTGACACCATTGATCGTAAACTTGGGCGTGGTGCCGCCCGCTTTGCGCTTCGCCCCGAACAACTTGTCGTTGAACATCTTCTCGAACACCACCGTGTAATTACTCGCCAAACGCGATGATTGAATCACGATGCTATTATTGTTATAACGGTAAGTGTCATTCGTCGTAAAATTCCACGAACCCGTCCACACCACGCTGCTATCCACCACCACAAACTTGTTGTGCATAATCGCGTTGGGATTGCCGCTCACAACTTTAATCCCCGCCTTCTCCAATTGCTTGAACGGGGGATTCTCCTTGGGGTCTTCGTAAATATCCGCATCCGTCACCACGCGCACCCGCGCGCCGCGAGTCTTGGCGTCAATCAATGCCTGCGTCACCGTCGGCAAATCGAGTTGATAGATCGCTATGTCCACGCTCAACTTGGCGGAGTTGATCACAATCGTCAACTTCTCGTCCAAGCTTTTGCCGTTGTGATCACTTTCTTTATCAGGATATTTGGGCGAGGTGAAAAAAAGCAAATACCACGTTGAGGCGGATGAGGCAGAAGTCGGGCGTGGGGTCGCCGTCGGCGGTTCCACTTCGACCAGACACGCCGTCAACGCCAGAGCCACCACGACACAAAACATCTTCCGATAAATTTTCATGGATAGTCTTCCCATTGAAAGACTTCCGAAGTCTCGTAGACTTCGGAAGTCTGGCAGAGCGCTCACTTCTTCTTCTCCCACTCCCCCTCGATCAACTTCAACACCTCACCAATAAACATATCACGATTGCGGATGCCGATCTTCGGCTTCGGCGGTTTCACCTTCAACGATTTCGCCGCCGACTCCAGCGTGGGCGTATTGCCCTCTTTCAACAAATCATTGATCACCTTCATCGCCGATTCAATCTGATTCAATTCTTTCGCGGCAATCTTCTGCGCGGCGGCTTTGTCTTTCGCCTTCGCCGTTTTCTTCTCCAACCGGGTAATCGCCCAATCCAGAATCGGGTTAAACTCGTCGTCGGTCAAGTTAGAACGCAAACGCTCATCGCCGGATAATTTTTCTGCCGCGCTTTCGATCACATCTTCAAATACCATAGTGCCTCCTGTAAATCTGAAGGGGGTGAAGGGGATGAAGAGGATGATTCAACCCCTTCATCCCTTTCATCCTTTTCATTCACTTCTTGTTATAAAAATTAAACACCCCCGTCGCCAACGCCACAATCAAACGGTTGGCATCATCAAACGGCATAGACTTGTCACGATGCAGATAGACCGTCATCACGTAATCGCCGCCACTTGAATTAACAATCGCCGCATCGGCAACATTGTTCAACGGCAATAAATCCCAGCCGTGCTTGTGCGCCACCGTCGCCCCGGGCGAACCGCCCTTCACAAAGATCGGTCCCACTTCATTCTTCAACAACAAGTCAATCATCATCTTACATTCATCCGGCGTAAACTGCGCGGGAAACGTTTCGATCAACTTCCCCTGCCCCTTTGTGCATTGCACAATCATCACTAGCAACCGCCCCATATCATCGGCATTCGTTTGGTTAAATCGGTCAGGGGTCAGGTTGATGTCGCCACGCGAATTGCCCGGTGTTTTGCGTGGCGCGGTCACGGCATTGATCGTATTGAGCAAACCGGAAAGATACGTGTTGGAAAGTCCCAACGTCTGCATGGTGTCGCTCACCGTATCGGCCCCGGCAATGCCGCCGCCGTTGCCGATGATTTTTAGAATCAAATCGGTATACTCATTTGCCGAGTCGCCAAAAATTCCGTCCAGCAATTTTTTCTCGTCCGCCGATGGCGCACTCTTCTTATATAAGAAGAACGTCACCATCACTGGAATCTTAATCGTGCTCATGCCCGAAAACGCCAGCCCTTGCCCGGCATCAATCGGCTTTTGATTATGCATGATGACGCGCAGCAGCTCATTCGTTTTGAGATCGTGTATGAAGATATCTGCCGTGCCGCTAAACTGATAGAGGCGGACGGTGCCGCGCAAAAGATCGCCTAACGTGTCAAACGTCGGGGGCGCCGCCGTTACTTCTTTGACCGTTAACTTCACTTGTCGCTTGGTCGGCGAGCGCAGCGCGGCGTTGATCTCTTTGGCGGCGGAAATTTTGTCGAGCGAATAGCCGGGACCGCCGAGAATGAATCCCAATGTAGCCGGGTCGGCTTTGGCAGAGAGACTTAAGTGATCATAACGCACCGCAACATCGGCAATAAATGAGTCGAGAAGTTGTTGATCCAGAGTCGCTTGCAAGGGGATCGAATCAGAGACGGCTGGCGCGGTGTTCCAAAGGTAGTTCCAGAGATCAGCCATCACGCCGAAGCTCTGCGCGCGTGGCGATCCCGCCAGCATCGCTTTCCCATCCAGTTGAAATTTCACTTGAGCCGGATCGAGTTGAAAAGTAGAGTCACGATACTCTAACACGATGGGCGAGAGATAAACTTGGTTCAATCTCTTTTCGGCGTCGGCGTCACTCAAACCGCCCACCGGCACGCCCGCCATCGTCAACCCTTTGGGTAATGACTCCAAACTTTGGGCGAAGCCAAACATTGCGAGGGCAATTGCGATCAGGGTCAGGACGATAGCCATGCCGGAGACGGCGAACCACAGACGATGCTGACCCAATATAGAAAAATTAAAGTTGAATGAGGAGCGGCGCGGCGGCGCGGGACTCTTGTGTTGAGATAAACGGCGATCCATTCGCATGAGGCAAAGTATAAACCATTCCACTCAATTCTTGTGACTGCTTAGCATCATGTGTGCACGCAAAGGTTGTCAGAGAAAGTGAGCCTAGAGTAGGATAAGTGTGAGACAAAAACCCTACACGAGGCTCAAAATGGACTATAGCATAGACAGCGTGGGAGATATCGCCAAGCAGGTCGCGGCACTGATGCAATC
>JACRLA010000211.1:2410-5635 GCA_016215145.1 Chloroflexota bacterium | reverse complement strand
TAACGCCGGATTGTCGAATGTGTCGAACCAAGTGCCAGCGCAAATGCGCCCATTGATCAATCGCGTTTACATGGTGATGTTAATGGCAGTCGGACTTGACTCGGCGATCATCGATCCACTGGATGATGATTTGATGGAAGCGCTTCGAATCGTGCAGCAGCGTGACGCCGCCTCTGCTGTGGGAGCGTTGTATCTTAAGTTGCACGATGCCGTTGCGGCGGGCGCCGAACTCGAACCCACCGACGTAGATATGAACGATCCCAAGCAAGCGGAAATTTGGAAGACGGTTCAAGTTTTACTAAACCATGTCATCTACACTGATTCGTATTTGAGACTGTAGGAGAGTTTGAATATGGCTCAGACGATCACCGAAACGCAATATCAGTGATCGTCTTTTTGCGAATGCGGATCTGGCGGACGACATCACTCAGCGCAGTGTTCGCCTCATCGGCTGGCATAAGGCGTAATTGATCCAATGAAGTAAGCAAGCGGTTCGCGATTTCATGTTGATTGGATTGGCGGCTTGACTGTTGGTAATGTTCATCCAGCAGGGCAAGCCGCTTTTCTATTCCGGCGCGTTCGCTCTCGATCTCGGCCAGTCGGGCTTTCATGTCGCCGAGAGTAAATGCGCTGTCGGCGTAAGCGCGCTGGCAGCGTGCGCGCTTTTCGTCGTTGACGTGCAGTTGGGTTTCCAATCGGCGGCGTTCGGAATTCACGTCTTTATTCTCATCCACCGCGAGCGGCGGTTGTTCGTCGGCGAATCGCAGAATGTTTTCACGCAATTGCTCAAAGACAAGGCGCTCAAGAATGTAGACATGCCCGCCGTCTACACAGCGATAGGCGATCTGATCGTTCTTGTCGTAGTAGCGCTGAGCCCGCAACCGGGCGCCGCACTCATCGCAGCACAGTAGACGCGAAAAAAGACGGGTGAGGCGAGTTCTGCCGAGGAGGTTCTGGCTGACCTCTTTGCGCCGTTGAGTTATTTTGTAATAGGTTTCTTCATCCCACAGCGGATTGTGTTTGCCCTGCCGCATTGTTTGCGGATGACCTTTTGTGCGCTTCGCTTTGCCGGTCAACGGATCGCGTCGCTGCCGCTGTAATGAACTAGCAAAAGCTGGGAGTGTTTTCTTTGTCTGCAAGCGCCGATAGGCAGGAAAATTTGTAAAGGTGTTTGTGGTTCGTTTACTGGGTTTCGTGAACCGTGCCAAAATTTTCGTAGAGGGTGAAGACAATGCCGATCAGCGCCATCGAGGCGGGAACGAGCCACAGCGTAAAGCGTAACGCTCGCAGCAGATCGGCGCGGGAATGCGGGGTGTGCGGAGGTTGAAGCCCCGACATGCTTCTATGCTAAATCGGACATCCGGTGGGCAAAGTGGCGGATGTCATCTTTACTTGATGATGTCGCTCCGCTCTATCAGCGCCAACAGCCTTTGCTCCAACGCCCCATAAGCGGTGTGCCGCACTTCGAGTGGAAGGCGCAGTGACTCGGCGGCGCGTTGGGCTTTGAGTAAGAGATTGGCGTCGTCTGTTTGAGCTAAATACACCACGCGCTTGTAACGCCCAAAATAATCATCGCGCAATTCGGGATGCTCGTCGAGTCCTAGCCCTTCGATGACCAAGTGATCAAACGAGCGCACCATGTAATCGGTGAGAAAGAACGTCCCGAGTTCTTCTTGCATCAAGCCATCAAACTTCTCGGCGGCGTACATCTCGTAGCAATGCGGACCGGGGATGCGTTCCACGCCTTCTTCATCTAGCATCGCATCCAGCATCTCGCCTGTGCCGCAGTCGCCATACACCACAATCAATTGATCAAACTGTTCACGCAATTTGCGTATGCGCTTACGAATCGCCTCAGGGATTTTGTGAGGGTGGTTATGCAGCAGTGCCGGGGCGCAGAACAATGTCACATCGAGTTGATGTTTCTCTTTGATGGCTAACACTTCGCGGGCTAACGCGCCGCAGGCAATTAAAGCAGTCGTCATAAAACAGGAAATGCCAACGTCTCCACAAATATATCGTTGAACTCTACATCTCCCGACAGTTCCACGTATTCCACAAAATCAATCAGCGTGTTCACCGCTTCGCGTTCGCGGAACGACAACAAACACATCTTCGCGCCTTCCAGCGCGGTGTTGCCTACTGCCACAATGCGCTCCACTGCCACGTTTGGCACCAGCCCAATGGCGCGCGCGCTTTCGGGGTTGATGTATGAGCCGAACGATCCGGCGAGCATTACTTCATGCAAATCTTCATCATGGAGTTTCATCTGTGCCATCAACACTTTCACACCGGCAGCAATCGCCGCTTTGGCAAATTGTAAGGCGCGTATGTCTTGTTGTGTGATGATGATACCGTCTGCTAATAAAAATGAGTCGATCCCATCTACATTGATTAAACGATTCGCCAATGATTCGGGGATGCCGCCAACGCGTGCGGCTACCGCCGTGAGCAACCTACCGGATGACTCAACCAAACCGCGCTTCACTAACTGTGCAGCTACATCCACTAAACCCGATCCACATAACCCTAACGCTTTCTGCTTGCCACCGATGATCTGCAACTCTACATCATCTTCGGTGATGCGGACTCCTTCTATTGCCCCCTCACTCGCCCTCATGCCGCATTTAATTTGCGCGCCCTCAAACGCAGGTCCGGCGGGCGCGGCGGTGGAGAGGGCGCGGTTACGCGATCCCAAAACGATCTCGCCATTGGTGCCAACATCAATGTAAAGTCGAATGTGATCATCTTCATTACGCACCAAACCCGTCGCCAATACTCCCGACACAATATCCGCGCCCACGTACGCACCGATGTGGGGCAGAGCAAAGAGGCGCGCATTAGGATGAAGGTTGAGATTCACATCGGCGGCGCGCACGGTGAAAGATTCTTTGAGCGCGGTGATAAATGGATAGACGGCGATGGGCGCGGGATCGATTCCAAAAATTAAGTGCATCATGGTGGCGTTGCCCACCGCCACACATTCGTAAATGTGCTGACGCTCGACCTGCGCCGAAGTTATTAATTGATCCACGAGATCGTTAATCGTCGCGGCGATGCGCGCTTGCAGAGTCGTTACGCCGTCGTCGTGTTCCATGCTGTAACTGACACGGGCGATCACATCGGCGCCGTAGGGGGCTTGGCTGTTGAGCGCCGAAAGCGCGCCGAGTGTTGCGCCGTTGGTGAGATCGATCAGCGCCACCACAACGGTGGTCGTGCCGACAT
>JACRLA010000211.1:0-2268 GCA_016215145.1 Chloroflexota bacterium | reverse complement strand
ACTTCGTAGCCTTCCCCTTTTAATTTCTCGCGCAAGCGCTGCCAATCGGAGCGTTGATCATTTAGATCGGGCGGAGAAAGTTGCAAATGAAGTTTGTGCGTGTGCGGATCGAGAATGACGTGCCGCCCGTAACCAAGCGTGGCGGCTTTGGGTGAAGTCATCAGGCGCGGCACTTCGACAACGCAATCCGATTCAATGTGGGCGCAGCACGATAGACGCCAACCCTGATCAAGTTCGTCAAGTGAAAAGTAACGATGATCGGAATCGTGAATCGGGAATGCGCCTTGTGTGATTTGTACTTTGCATTTGCCGCACGTCCCCTTGCCGCCGCAAGTGCTGTCAATAGCTAAGCCCGCCCAGTTTGCCGCGTTGAACAATGTGGTGTGTGCCGGCGCGTGCGTGATAACTTGTTGTGGCGTGAAAGTGATTTGATGTTTCAAAAAATATAGAACCGCAAAGGGGCAAAGGACGCAGAGAAAAATTAAACTTTGCGCTCTTTGCGTTCTTTGCGGTTAAGTTTGTGGGATGCGTTTTCTAAAATCGGCGATCCAATTCATGGCGTAATCATCTTTGCCCAATAACAGATCGCTGGCGAGAATCGCTTGACGAAGGACAGCGTTGGTTGGATCAGTGATCGCGCTGGTGAGTCCGTTTTGCATTGCCATCGAAATGAAAGCGGCGTTGATCGGAGATCGATCTGGTAAACCAAAAGAGACGTTGCTCGCGCCGCAGACCATGTTCACGCCGAGTTCGCGTTGAATGAGGCGCATGGTTTCGAGGGTGGTCTTGGTCGCTTGCGAATCGGTGGCGATAGCGAGCGTAAGCGGATCGATCACGACATCACTGGCGGGGATGCCGTGATCGGCGGCGCGCTGCACGATCTTGCGCGCCACACTTAAACGAACTTCGGGATCGGGCGAGATGCCGCTTTCATCATTCGCCATGCCGATCACTGCCGCGTTATATTTTTTTATCAGCGGCAATAAAAGTTCGAGCCGTTCATCTTCACCCGTCACTGAGTTGACGAGTGCTTTACCTTGATACGCTGCTAACCCCGCTTCTAACGCGGCGATGACCGATGAGTCTAAACATAACGGCACGTCTACGACTTCGGTGATCGTTTTGATCGCTTGCACCATGAGAGCGGGTTCATCGGCGTCGGGGATACCGGCGTTCACGTCGAGAACATGTGCGCCCGCGGCTACTTGAGATTCAGCATCGCGCCGCACGCGCGAGAAATCGCCCGCCGCCATTTCTAATCCCAGTTTTTTTCTACCGCTGGGGTTAATGCGCTCGCCGATCATCACAAACGACTGCTCGGGCCCGATGATGACGGTTTTAGTTTTTGATTGAAGAATCGTTTCCATATTATTTTGAGGTGACAGTCACTTTTAAAGTGACTGTCACTTGTTAACGCTCTACTCCTTCACCTTGCCCACCACATCCATAATCGTATTCACCGCATCGGCGAGTTGTTGTGAGCCCTGGTCATTGGCAACTCCAACGAAACTGAGAGCTTTGCGGGCAGTGGAGCTGGCATCGGGGGCGTAAGCATCGGCGCCGCTTTTCTCGGCGTAGGCTTGGTTCACGGGCGCGCCGCCAACCATGATCTTCACCGAGTCGCGCAATCCGGCTTTGGCAATGGCGTCAATCGTCACTTTGAACATGGGCATCGTTGTGGTTAAGAATGCCGACATGCCCATCACTTGCGGCTGATGTTTTTTGATCGCTTCAATAAATTTTTCGGGCGTGGCGTTCACGCCAATATCAATCACTTCAAAGCCGCCGCCTTCGAGCATGATGTTGCACAAATTTTTGCCGATGTCATGCACGTCACCTTTCACCGTGCCCATTAAAAACTTACCAACTTTTTGCTCGCCCTTCGCCGCGAGCAATGGACGCAAAATAGCCAGCGCGCCCGCCACCGCTTTAGCGGCGATGAGCATCTCTGGCACGAAGAACACGCCCGTTTCAAAACGCCGTCCCACTTCTTGCAAGCCGGGCAGCAAGGCTTTGTAAAGTAAATCGCTCGGATCGATCCCCGCATCGAGTCCTTGCTGCGTCAACGTTTTCACATCGTTGATCTTGCCGATGATGGTTTGATCGTGCAGTAAGGTGATAAGTTCTTCGTGGGTCATTGGTTTCTCCATGTTGGGGCAACCCTTGCGGTTGCCCAATTGGGCGACTGCAAGAGTCGCCCCTACGCGCCATACTTTCTATATTTTTGTACGACTTCAAACATCGCAAAGATATTTTCGTCAGGGGTGC
>JACRLA010000210.1 GCA_016215145.1 Chloroflexota bacterium | reverse complement strand
CGCGAGTCGCTGGTCATCCACTGCAAATAATCCACAACGACCAGATCAAGCTTGATCTCACTGTGCAAACGGCGGCACTTGGTGCGTACCTCCAAGGCCGAGATCGCCGGGGTGTCGTCGAGGTAGAGTCCGGTATCGCTCAAGATATTAATCGCGTGCGTGAACTTCGTCCACTCATCTTCTTCCAGTTTGCCCATGCGTAATCGTTGCGAGTTGATGTGTGTCTCTTGCGCCACCAAACGCTGCATCAATTGTTCGTTAGACATTTCCAACGAGAACACGGCAACCCGTTTGTGATAAACCTTTGCCGCGTTGAGGGCAATCGAAAGCATGAGGCTGGTCTTGCCGCGTCCGGGGCGACCAGCAAGAATGAGCAGATCAGACGCTTGCAATCCACCAAGCAAACGATCTAAATCCTTGAAGCCCGTCGGCACGCCTAGAATTTCAGTTTGATGATCGTAAAGGTATTTGATGCGGTCGTAGTATTCGCTGGCAACTTTTTCAACCGCGCGCAAATCTTGCGTGCTGCGCCGCTCGCTGATGGCGAACAACGCCTTTTCCGATTCACCGACGACGGTGTTGATGTCGGTGCCAGTCTCGTAAGCAAATCTGGCAATATCACCGGCGGCTCTAATCAAACGTCGGCGAGTGGCGGCTTCTTCCACAAGTTTGCCGTAGGCGGCGGCGTTGTAAGCGGTGGGGGTCAGGGTAACGAGTCGGGTCAGGTAGGCGGCGCCCCCGACTTCGTTAAGTTGCACACGCTTCTCAAGTTCATTTTGAGTCGTCAGCAGATCAATCGGCGAACTATGATCATGCAGATAGACGAACACATCCCAAATCCATTGATGCTTGACGGTGTGAAAATCATCGGACTTGAGGAATTGGGCAACATCAAAAAAAGATTCGGGATCGATCAGCACCGAACCCAGCACGGCTTCTTCGGCTTCGAGATTGTAAGGCGGTGTGTTGAGGTCTTGCAGACGAGTGTCGGTCATATCAGGTGAGGGGTATTATAAAAGAAACCAGAGACTTCCGAAGTCTTTAAGACTTCGGAAGTCTGACAAAAAAGAAACCCGCTTTCTTCAAGCGGGTTTCAAAGTTTTACTTCTCGTCGTCCTCGTCGCCTTTTTTCTTGTCAATGTCTTCAAAGTCGAGCGAGTCCACAAAATCTTTAAACGCGCCGAGATTCTCGTTGGCATCTTCTTTGCCTTCGGCTTCCGTCTCGGCTTCGGGCAAGATCGCCGCCTTGCTCATCACGTCGTCGTCCACGTAGATCGGAATTTTAGAGCGCACGGCTAAGGCCAACGCATCTGACGAGCGAGCGTCAATCTCCAACGACTTGCCTTTCGAATCGATCACCAGCGTCGCATAAAAAATGTCATTCTTCAGATCGCTGATCTCCACACGGATGAGGCGGCCTCCCAACGCGCTGATAGTCGTTTTCAGAATATCGTGCGTGAGCGGTCGCGCCACTTCCACTTCTTGCAATTCCACCGTGATGGCGTCGGCTTCACACGGGCCGATCCAGATCGGCAAATAGCGCTCACTCTCCACGTCTTTAAGAATCACCACGCGATGAGTGGACATCAAACTTACACGAATACTATCAACTGTCACTTCAACCATTTCTGTCTCCTGCGAAAACGCATTGGTGAGATTGTAGCATGGCGAGAGATTGCGCGCAACGCCTCAATGCTATAATCCTTAAACATATACCGCGTTTTCTATGTTTCAACTAAACACCGACTCATTTCTTTTTTGGACGACGACGACGCTCACACTGGCGTTAGCCGTGTTGCTGCTGCGCGGACTGTTCATGTTGTTCCAATCACGCGGCGAACCGTTCTTTATGATCCGCCGCCAAAAATTGGAAGGCGGATGGCGCAACATCGGATTCGCATTTGTCTTTTTGTTGATCGCCGTCTCGCTGAATCTCGCCGCCAAACCGTTGATCGAAATTGTGATACCGCCAACCATCACTCCGACGATCAGCCCAACCCCTAGCGTGACTCCGACTCGGACTCTTACACCGACGATCACCCTCACGCCGACGATCACCCTCACACCTTCGCAAACACTGCCGCCGACTCTAACCCTTACGCCGTCGCTCACCTTCACCGCCAGCCCCAGCAGCACACCGGCGTTTCCGGCAGAATTGGTCACACCCATCAACAGCACGCCCATCACGCCCAATGCCAACGCCGCCGTTGGCGTGATCACCATCGCCCAAAATTACAACGCACGTTACGTTCCCATCGGCGCGGCGACTCAATTTGATGCGGCGAAGATCAGCGATCTCCACGCCATTTATACCTTCAATGATTTCAACGAAGGCGTTCAATTAACAGTCGTTTGGTATAAAGATGGAAAACCGATCTTCATTGACACCGATAGATGGATCTATGGCGTGGGCGGGTATGCCGCCGCCAAGTGTCCACTGGTGCAGTGCAAATGGAATGCCGGCAATTATCGTGTCTCGATCTTCTTGGGCGATACCCTCAAACGCTCCGCCGATTTTGTGATCACGGGAACGCCGATCACGGCAACGCCCACCATCACGCCCTCGCCGACGCGCACGCAACGCCCGTAATAAAATTTCTTAAACAAAAATGCGCTCTCAACAAGAGCGCATTTTTTATTTTGTCGAGCGAGTCGAATTACTTGACTTCGATCACTGCGCCGACTTCGGTCAGTTTCTTCTTCGCATCTTCGGCGGCGTCTTTGCTCACGCCATCGAGGACTTTCACACCGGCGGTTTCCGCCATATCTTTCGCTTCCTTCAAACCGAGGTTGGTCAGTTGGCGAATGACTTTGATCACGTCAATCTTCTTGGGGCCGGCTTCTTTGAGGATCACGGCGAATTCAGTTTTCTCTTCCGCAGGAGCGGCGGCGGCGCCCGCACCGGCAACGGCGGCAACCGCCATCGGCGCGGCAGCCGACACGCCCCATTTTTCTTCTAACAATTTTGTCAATTGAGACGCTTCCAAAACGGTCAGCGTGCTCAGTTCTTCGACGAGTTTATTTAAATCAGCCATTTCAATTTTCTCCATTGATGACTCAGATGAGTCGTGATTTGTAATTAGGTGTTTCCCTTATTTCCATCATTTCCTTTATTTCCTTCGGGAACTTAAGGAATTAAAGGAACCATACTACGCGGCTTGTTCCGCGCCTTTGTCGGCGTAGGCTTTGGTGACGTTGACCACCTGACGCACGGCACTGGCGATAGAACCGGCGATGCGAGTCGCGGGCGTGTTGATCAAGCCCAGCAATTGCGCGCGCACGATGGGCATCGGCGGGAGTGAGGCAAGGGCTGCGATCTCTTTCGCGCTGAGAATCTTGCCGCTCATCACGCCGCCTTTAACTTTCACAAATTCAGAATCTTTTGTGAAGTCTTGGATCGCTTTGGCGACGGCGGGTACATCTTTGAAAGCAAAACCGATTGCGGTGTCGCCATGAAGAAATTCTTCTGGCACAGGCATACCGGCAGCTTTGAGGGCGACAGTCGCCAACGTGTTCTTTACGACATGTAATTCGCCCGAGGCTTCGCGCACCTTGCGGCGCAGCTGTTCAACATTTTTAACCCGCACGCCACTATAGCTGGCGATGATCAACGCTTCGCTCTTCTTCAAGAGATCGGCGTATTCCGCGACCAACTCTGCTCTGCGTTTCTTTGTGATTGCCAAGTTGTTTTACCTCCTTTCGTTTAAGAATGAACGATCTTTTTGTTTCGACTTTTTGAACGTCATTCCCACGAAAGACAAATCAAAAAGTCTTTACGCCTTCATCCGAGCGTAAAGACTTTCTGTGGATCGCGTGTGCGATTCTTTTCAGAAGTCCTCACCTCGGCAGGAGATTAAGTTCAGAACAACTCTGAACACCTGCGGTCTACGGCGAAGGCAATTACCCAACTACTAATTACTGATCGCGTAACTTGTAATTGGTAATTTGTAATTTGTTATGCCGCCACTCCCATATTGAGCGCGGTGTTTACATCCACCCTGACTCCGGGTCCCATGGAAGTGGCGACCACGATCTTCTTGATGTAAATGCCTTTAGCGGCGGCAGGCTTTGCTTTGCGTAACGCTTCCATCAACGATGAAAAGTTTTGCATCAACGCTTCTTCGCTGAACGATGCTTTGCCAATCGCCACATGAATACCGGATGTCTTATCCAGACGCACTTCGATACGGCCGGCTCGGGCTTCTTGGATCAGGCGGGGCAAGTCGGCGGCAGGCGCGACGGTGCCGGCTTTAGGATTCGGAACCAAGCCGCGCGGGCCCAACACCCGTCCCAAACGACCCACCTTGCCCATCATTTCGGGGACGGCGATTGAGACATCCCAATCCGTCCATCCATCTTGAATCTTTTTAAAGGTGTCGTCGTCGGCGATGAAATCTGCGCCCGCTTCTTTGGCGATGCGCGCGCCCTCGCCTTCGGCGAAGACCATGATGCGAACCGTCTTGCCTAAACCGGCGGGCATGAGGACGGCGGTGCGAACTTGTTGATCGGCTTGCTTGGGATCGAGACCGGTGTTGATGTGAACTTCAACAGTCGAGTCGAATTTTGTAACGGTCGTGGCTTTGGCTAACGCCAGCGCTTCTTTAGGTTGATACGCTTGATTGTGATCAACTTTTTCGGCGGCGGCGCGATATTTTTTACCGTGATATTTCATGAGATTAGCCCTCCACCGTCAAGCCCATCGAACGCGCCGTGCCTTCGACTTGCAGCATCGCGCCATCGAGGTCTACCGCGTTCAAATCTTTCATCTTGATCTCGGCGATCTCTTTGATTTGCGTTTTGGTGACTTTGCCAACTTTGTTGCGATTCGGAATTCCCGAACCTTTATCTACACCCGCCGCTTTACGCAACAGCACCGAGGTCGGCGGCGTGCGCAACGCCAGTGTAAACGATCCATCTGTATAGATGGTGATGTCTACCGGGATAACATCGCCCGCGCGATTCGCGGTCTTGGCGTTGTAATCTTTGCAAAACGCCATGAGGTTGAGGCCATGACCCGCCAACGCCGGACCGACCGGCGGCGCCGGGCTTGCTTTGCCAGCTTCAAGCTGCAAACGCACAACTGCTTTTAACTTTTTTGCCATTATGGCTTTCTCCTTTGTGGTGCTAACGAGTGACCGGAGTCAACTCTCCCACGAATTTTTTTGTAAGACGGATTTAGAATCCGTCTTACAATTCGTCTTACGCTTTTTCCACTTGCAAGAAATCTAACTCCACCGGAGTCTCTCGCCCGAAGAATGATACCATGACGCGCACCTTCGCGCGCTCGGCGTCAATCTCGCCTACCGTCCCAATAAAATCGTTGAACGGTCCATCCACGATACGCACCTTCTGTCCAGATTTGAAGTTCACTTTGATCTTTGGCGCTTCGGCTTCCATACGCTTCAAGATTTGTGCCACCTCTTGCGGCTGCAACGGGGTCGGCGTGTTGCCCATCCCCACAAAGCCGGTGACGCCGGGTGTGTTACGCACGACGTACCACGAATCTTCGGTCAGCTTCATCTGCACCAAAATGTAGCCGGGAAACACACGACGTTCCACCGTGCGGCGCTGTCCTTCTTTAACTTCAATCTCTTCCTCGGTTGGCACGACGACATCAAAAATTTTGTCCTTCATCGCCATCGTATCAATACGTTGTTCCAGATTGTGACGGACTTTGTTCTCGTAGCCCGAATAACAATGGACGACATACCACCGTCGCTCATCATCGGCGTCCTTCACCGCCTCTGCCGCTTCTGCCGACATCTCGGTGGGGACATCCACATCAGGTGACGCCGCCTCTGCCGCGGACGAATACAAAGACTTGCGAAAACAATGCATCGAAAGAACCCAGCACAAGCGAACTCACAACCACCGTCACCAAAACGACAACGGTTAAGTTGGTTGCATCTTGTCGGCTGGGCCACGATACCTTGCTCAACTCGGCGCGCGTCTCGCGCGCATATCGGATGATCGGACCTACAATCGGGTTATCATTCATAACAGTTATAGACACCAAAATTTTTCAGGCAGGCCAGGCAGGAATTGAACCCACAACCGCTCGATTTGGAGTCGAGTGCTCTACCAATTGAGCTACTGGCCTGTATAGTAGAGACACGCGTAACGTCTCTACTTCGTTTCCTTATGCACCGTATGCTTGCGACAGTGCGAGCAGAACTTCTTTATTTCAATTCGGTTCGGATCATTGCGGCGATTCTTTTGCGTAACGTAATTGCGTTCTTTACAATCGCCACACGCCAGAATGATCACCGGACGAACATCTTTTGATTTGCTAGCCATGATTTACCTCTCACTTGTGTAAGACAAGTTGGCAACTTGTCCTACTTCCCTAATCAATAATTTCCGTGATGACGCCCGCACCGACGGTGAGACCGCCTTCACGAATGGCGAACTTCGACCCCTTCTCCAATGCCACCCGCGTGATCAACTCCACCTGCATATCAATGTTGTCGCCCGGCATCACCATCTCCACCCCATCCGGCAACTTGATCTCACCCGTCACATCCATCGTCCGAATGTAGAACTGCGGACGATACCCGTTGAAGAATGCTTTGTGCCGCCCGCCCTCTTCCTTCTTCAACACATACACTTGACTCTTGAACTTCTTGTGCGGCGTGATGCTCCCCGGCTTGGCTAACACCATCCCGCGCTCGATCTGCTCCCGTTCAATACTCCGCAGCAACAACCCCACGTTGTCTCCCGCTTGCCCTTGATCTAACAACTTGTGGAACATCTCCACCCCGGTGCAGACCGTGTTCAACGGCTCATCCAACAACCCGACGATCTCCAACGGCTCACCCACTTTGACAATGCCGCGCTCAATACGTCCTGTGGCTACCGTGCCGCGTCCTTTGATGCTAAACACATCTTCCACCGACATCATGAACGGCTTGTCCATTTCGCGCTTGGGGTCAGGGATGTATTTGTCCACCGTGTCCATCAACTCCAAAATACATTTGTATTCGGGGGCGTTGATGTCGGTGCTGGTGCTTTCCAGTGCTTTCAAGCCCGAACCGCGAATGATCGGCGTATTCTCGCCGGGGAAGTTGTACGAACTCAACAGTTCGCGCAGTTCCAGTTCCACCAGTTCCAACAATTCGGGGTCGTCCATCATGTCCACTTTGTTCAAGAAGACGACGATGTAGGGCACTTCCACCTGACGCGCCAACAGCACATGCTCACGGGTTTGCGGCATGGGACCATCGGGGGCGGCGACGACCAAGATTGCGCCATCCACTTGCGCCGCGCCGGTGATCATGTTCTTGATGTAATCGCGGTGACCGGGCATGTCCACGTGAGCGTAATGGCGTTTCTCGGTTTCGTACTCGACGTGGGCAATGTTGATGGTGATGCCGCGTTCTTTTTCTTCCGGCGCGTTGTCAATCGAATCGTAGGCGCGGAAGGTGGCGAACTTTTTCAGTGCCAGCACTTTGGTGATGGCGGCGGTCAACGTCGTCTTGCCGTGATCGATGTGACCCATCGTCCCGATGTTGACGTGTACTTTACTGCGATCAAATTTTTCTTTGGACATTTAAGTGCCTCCGTAAATAAAACTATTTCTTGTTCTTGCCGCTCAAAACTGCCTCGGCAACATTTGTGGGAACTTGCGCGTAATGATCGAATTCCATCGAATACACGCCTCGCCCTTGAGTTTTTGAACGAATATCCGTCGCATAACCAAACATCTCGGCTAACGGAACTTTTGCCTTCACTGCTTGCACATTACCAATGCGCGGTTCCATACTTTCAATACTGGCGCGGCGCGACGAGAGATCGCCCAGCACGTCGCCCGTATACTCTTCAGGCGCGATCACTTCAACGCGCATCATCGGCTCCAACAACACCGGACCCGCCCTCATCACACCGTCTTTAAACGCCATTGAACCGGCGATCTTGAAAGCCATTTCGCTTGAGTCTACGTCGTGCGCCGAGCCATCGAACAGAGTCACTTTCACATCCACGACCGGATAACCCGCCAACACACCGTTTTCTGCCGCTTCGCGAATACCTTTCTCGACTGGATTGATATACTCTTTCGGAATCGATCCACCGACGATATCATTTTCAAAGGTGATGCCGGATCCGGGATCACCGGGTTCTACGGAGATCACTACATGTGCGAACTGGCCATGCCCACCACTTTGCTTGGCGTACTTCAGATCAACTTTCTGCACGGACTTTGTCACCGACTCACGATAAGCAACACGCGGGCGACCCACGTTGGCTTGCACTTTGTACTCGCGCAACATGCGATCTACTAACACTTCAAGATGCAGTTCGCCCATGCCGCCAATGATCGTTTGCCCCGTCTGCTCATCGGAGCGGACTTTAAATGTCGGGTCTTCTTCAGCGAGGCGGCGCAACGCTTCGCCCATCTTGTCTTGATCAGCCGTTGACTTCGGCTCAATCGCAATATGGATCACCGGGTCGGGGAACGATATATTTTCAAGAGCAATGGGCTTATCGGGATCACACAAGGTGTCGCCGGTGAACGTATTCTTCAACGCCAACACGGCAGCAATGTCACCCGCCGGAACTTCATCCACATCTTCGCGGCGATCGGCATACATGCGAATGACGCGGCTGATGCGCTCACGCTTGTCTTTAGTGCTGTTTGTTAGATTGGTGCCGGTCTTCAACACACCAGAGTACACGCGGAAATAGGCGAGACGACCCACGTAAGGATCGGCAACGATCTTGAAGACCAATGCCGAAACGGGCGCATCGTCAGATGCTTTGCGTTCTTCTTCTTGATCAGTTTCTGGGTTGAGACCTTTTACAGAGGGAATATCAATCGGGGAAGGAAGATAATCAATGACTGCGTCGAGGACGGGCTGCACGCCTTTGTTCTTAAGCGCCGAGCCGCAGAACACCGGGCAAACTTTGCCGGCGATGGTTGCCTGACGCAAGATCGCCCTAAGTTGCTCGATGCTCGGTTCCTTACCTTCAAGGTATAGCCCCATCAACTCGTCATCGTTCTCGACGATATGCTCGATCATCTTCGCGCGATATTCGGCAACTTGATCTTTGTAGGTGTCGGGTACCGGCTTACGTTCGAATGTGCGCCCGCTCGGATCCGTCCAATAGATCGCCTCATTCGTCAGCAGATCGATCATGCCTTCAAAACGAGATTCGGCGCCCATCGGAATTTGCATGTAGACCGGGTTCGCGCCGAGACGGGTACGGATCATGTCGGCTGAACGGTAAAAGTCCGCGCCGGTGCGATCCATTTTATTAATGAAGCAAATACGCGGCACGCCGTAGCGATCCGCTTGACGCCACACCGTTTCCGATTGCGGCTCCACACCTTGCACGGCATCAAACACCACCACGCCGCCATCCAATACACGCAATGAGCGTTGCACTTCGGCAGTGAAGTCAATGTGTCCGGGAGTGTCAATCACATTGATCTGATAACCGTTCCACTCGGCGGTGACGGCGGCAGATACAATAGTAATGCCGCGTTCACGTTCCTGTTCCATCCAGTCGGTAACAGTCGTGCCGTCATCTACCGAGCCGATGCGGTGCGTTTTGCCTGTGTAAAACAAAACGCGCTCAGTGGTTGTTGTTTTGCCCGCGTCAATATGAGCAATGATGCCAATGTTGCGGACTTTATCAATCGGGAAACTTCGAGCCATGATGACTAATTAAACCAATCTCAATCATTCGTCGAGACGTTGCTGTGCAACGTCTCGACAATTTTTAAATTACCAACGATAGTGAGCAAATGCGCGGTTCGCTTCTGCCGACTTGTGAACTTCCTCGCGCTTTTTAACTGCCGCGCCTGTATTGTTGAGAGCGTCCATAAATTCATTGGCTAACCGCTCTGCCATTGAACGTCCGGGTCGGGTTTTCGCTCCGGCGATGATCCAACGCATCGCCAACGACTGACGGCGTTCCGTGGGTACTTCCATCGGCACTTGGTAAGTGGCGCCGCCAACGCGGCGCGGCTTTACTTCCACTGTAGGACCGACATTTTTCAGCGCCTGATCCAAAACTTCCATCGCCGGCTTTTTCACGCGTTCTTCGGCGAGCGATAGTGAGTCATACATAATGCGGCGGGCAACGCTTTTCTTGCCACGTTCCATCATGCGGTTAACAAACATGGAAACCACCACGCTGTTATATTTCATATCAGGCGCGACGGGGCGCTTTGCGGGTTTGTTGCGTCGAGACATTTAAAATCTCCTCACTACTACTTTGCAGCTTCTTTAGTTTCTTTCGGGCGCTTGTTACCATACTTCGAGCGTCCTTGTCGGCGCGCGTCCACGCCAGTGGTATCAAGCGATCCGCGCACGATGTGATAACGCACGCCGGGCAAATCCTTCACGCGCCCGCCGCGCACAAGCACCACCGAGTGTTCTTGCAATTGATGCCCTTCGCCGGGGATGTAGGCCGTCACTTCGAGACCATTCGTCAAACGAACACGGGCAACTTTACGCAACGCCGAATTCGGTTTCTTGGGCGTCTGCGTGCGGACGACAGTGCAAACACCGCGCTTCTGCGGCGCGCCCTTCGGTTGGCGAAGGCGTCGTTGTTTTTTAGAGTTCAAGGTGAACTGCAACGCCGGCGCCTTGCTCTTGGTCTTCTTGGTCTTACGTCCTTTACGAACTAATTGATTGATTGTCGGCACGTTTACCTCCGAAAAAACTACTGATAACTCTTTTTCTGCGCGTGAACGAGGCCACCGCCCTGCTCAATGCGATGGCCTCGCTCCACGTAAATTCATATATTCAAATCGCGACACAAGTACAGCAATGTGCGCGGGTCGCTTACTGGTTAGCGGGCGCAAATAATACCATGCGTCACAAACCGAGTCAAGGTATTTAATCGGGCATTTACAGTAAGAGCTGCTCCGTCATCTTTGTCAGGCAAGATCACGTTACTCGTCCATCCCGCCCATCAAACCGGTCTTGCCCAGTTTGGGTGTGCGTTGTTTCTCTTCTTCTTTACCAAACTTGATCGTATCACCCACGTCGGTGATCGCTTCAACTGCTAACCCCAAACTTTGCAGTTCCTTCACCAACACACGGAACGAAGCGGGGATACCGGGCTCTTCGATCTCTTCACCTTTGACGATAGACTCATATGTCTTGACGCGCCCCTGCACATCGTCTGACTTCACCGTCAACATTTCTTGCAGTGTGTAGGCTGCGCCGTAGGCCTCAAGCGCCCACACTTCCATTTCACCGAAACGTTGACCGCCGAATTGAGCTTTACCGCCCAACGGCTGCTGCGTAACGAGTGAGTAGGGTCCGGTTGAACGCGCGTGCACTTTATCTTCCACCAAATGCGCCAACTTAAGCATGTGGATCACGCCGACAGTCACCGGCTGATCAAACATCTGACCACTCTTGCCGTCGTAAAGTTTCATCTTGCCCAAGATCGGCAACGGCTCTTCGCTCGACTTCATGTAGTCTTCTGCTTTTGTCCGAAGCGTTTCTCGTTTCATTGAGCGCACGTTCACATCGTGATCGGCTAGCCATATTCGGAGACAGGCATCAATGGCATTCGCATCAAGCTCGGTTGACGTGCTACCAAGATCGGCTCGATCCTCAAACGACACGATGTCTTCCGGATCGTAATCCATCTCGCGCAGCCACTCAGTCAGCACGGCGCGGCGCGAGTAATTAGCATCCGTTGCCAGCAGCTCGCGATCATATTTCTTGCCAAGCCAATGTTCAATGTACAGACGGCGCGCTTCGTCATCCGACTCGATTGTCTCTGGATCGACCCCGCGATTGTTTAACCAACCCCATGAAGTCTGCGTCACCTCATCCCATGCGCGATCAATCAACCATGCCCGCGCCAGCTCGGCTTCGATCTCAATTTCGTCCGCGCCATCAAACACCGGCGTCACCGCACGGAAGCCGAGACGATCAGAGGCGTAACCCAAATGCGTTTCGAGAATCTGCCCGATATTCATACGACCCGGCACGCCCAAGGGGTTGAGGATAATATCAACCGGCGTGCCATCTTCGAGGTAGGGCATGTTTTCAACCGGGACAACTTTGGAGACCACGCCCTTGTTGCCGTGACGGCCGGCCATCTTATCGCCTTCGGTCAACTTGCGGCGCTGTGCCACCGCCACGCGCACCATTTTCTCCACACCGGCGGGCAGGTCACGATGTTCGTCACGAGTAAACACACGCACATCTACCACTTTGCCTTTTTCGCCATGCGGCAGGCGCAAAGACGAGTCTTTCACTTCACGCGCCTTCTCGCCGAAAATCGCCCGCAACAATTTTTCTTCGGGCGACAATTCTTTTTCGCCTTTCGGCGTGATCTTGCCAACCAGAATGTCGTTAGGTCCAACATCCGCGCCGATGCGCACAATGCCGAACTCATCCAAATCCTTCAAGGCGTCTTCGCCAACGTTTGGAATGTCGTAGGTGATCTCTTCCGGTCCCAACTTCGTATCACGCGCTTCCACTTCATGCTTTTCAATATGAACCGAAGTGAAATAGTCTTCGCGTATCAAACGTTCGGAGATCAAAATCGCGTCTTCGTAGTTACCGCCCTCCCAAGACATGAACGCCACCAACACATTTTGCCCCAAAGCGATCTCACCGCCATGCGTCGAAGACGAATCGGCTATCACTTGCGCCTTCTTCACCCGTTGACCTTTGACCACAATCGGATGCTGATCAATACATGTGCTTTGGTTCGAGCGTTGATACTTGCGCAAACGATAATGTTTTTTCTTGCTGCCCACCTGCATCACAATTTCATTGCCGGTCACACTTAACACTTCGCCATCTTCGTCGGCGACAACCACCTGCCCCGAATCGAGCGCGGCATAACGTTCCATGCCGGTTGAGACCGCCGCAACTTCCGGACGCAATAATGGAACCGCTTGCGCCTGCATGTTCGAGCCCATCAACGCGCGGTTGGCGTCATCATGTTCAAGGAAGGGGATCAACGCTGCGCTGATGCCGACGATCTGCGAAGGACCGATGTCCATGTAATCAATGAACTCCGGCTCGGCAAAGATGAATTTGGAGTGGCGGCGACACGAAGCGCGCACGCGCACGAACTCTTTGAACTCATTCAGCGGCGCATTCGCTTGAGCAATCGTGTAACGATCCTCGGTGTCGGCCGAAAGATAGATCATGTCTTCAGACACAAACGGCACAATCGTCACTTCGGTCTCACCGAGCTTGGCAATATGCTTCGCCAACTCTTTATCAACTTCCGCGCCCTTCTTGCCCAACACCTCACCCGTCTTGGGATGAGTCACCTCATCGCGCAGATGCCGCCCGATCAAACGTTTATCGTTCGCGGGCAGCGTTTTATAAACTTTGCGATACGGCGTCTCAATGAAACCAAACGGATTCACTTTGGCATATGAAGCGAGACGACCAATCAAACCAATGTTTGGACCTTCCGGAGTCTCAATCGGGCAAATGCGTCCATAGTGCGAGTGATGCACATCGCGCACATCAAAGCCGGCGCGTTCACGGCGCAAACCACCCGGACCCAACGCCGACAACGTGCGTTTGTGGCGCAACTCTGCTAACGGATTCGTTTGATCCATGAACTGCGAAAGTTGCGAGGAGCCAAAGAACTCGCGGATCGCCGCCACCACCGGACGGATGTTGATCAACGTCACCGGTGACGCCGCCCCTTGCTCACGAATAGACATGCGCTCGCGGATAATTCGCTCGGTGCGGCGCAGACCCACGCGCAGTTTGCCTTGAATCAATTCGCCCACCGTCTTCACGCGGCGGTTGCCCAAATGATCAATGTCATCCGGATTCTCCAAACCATTGTTGATCTGGATCATGCGAGTGATCAAAGCAATTAGATCATTTTTGGTGATCGTGCGATGTGCCAAGGGGATGCGGTCACTCAATTGCAGCTTTTGATTCAGCTTGTAGCGTCCAACTCGTTCCAGATCGTACCGGCGTTGATCGAAGAGTTGTTGTTCGAGATATTCTTTGGCATTGTCGAGCGTCGGCGGATCGCCGGGGCGCATACGCTTATAAAATTCGATCATCGCTTCTTGCGCGATGGTGCGTTTGCCCTTCATCTCCCACGTCGGCTCTTGGCGAATGCTGGCGGGGATGAACTGGCGATCCGGGTTGTTATCTATGTTCGCAAACAACGCCAAAATTTCCGCGTCCGATCCTTCTTTGAGCGGATTCTCACCTTTGAGTCCATCGTCCACTGCGGCGAGAGCGCGCAGCAACAACGTGACCGGCACGGTGCGTTTGCGATTAAATTTAACAGTAAGGTAATCACTCTTGCGCGTTTCAAATTCCATCCACGCGCCACGATCCGGGATCAGCTTTGCCATGGAGAGGCGGCGTCCACTGGTACGTTCTTCTGGCGCCTCAAAATAAACGCCGGGGGAGCGGATCAATTGCGAGACGACTACGCGCTCCGTTCCATTAATAATGAACGTGCCGTTCTCCGTCATCAAGGGAAAGTCGCCGAGGAAAATATCCGAGACAATCGGCTCGGACACTTCCGGACCGGCAAGAAGCACCTTAACGTAAAGCGGCGCGGAGTACGTCATATCACGATCCAAACATTCGTCGGGACCGTATTTGGAATCTTCAAACCAGAACTTGAGACCAAATTCCTTCGACTCGGGAAGCTTGCTGGGGAAATACAGCTTCATGCCTTTGTTGAAAGATTCAACCGGCGTGATCTCGTCGAAGAGTTGTGGCAGCCCCTCTCTCTTGAACCACTCGAAAGATTCGAGCTGAACTTCAATTAAAGAAGGCAGTTCATAATTTTGCTTGAGGCGTGAGTAAGACTTCCGTTTGTTAGTGGATACAACGACAGGCATTCGATAGCTCCTTAGACAGGGACGAAACGCAACAGAACCACTCGCTAGGAGTGGTTCACGATGTTTCGAGGCAGGCGACTATTTTACAGAAATTGAATGGGAGTGTCAATCACTAAATTACGCCTCTTTGTGCAACCCCGGAAACGCCATCGCGCGCTTCTTCTCCTCCCGATACGTTTCTTTCGCCAACGTCACCTTTTCCAACGCATCTTCCTTCACGTTCACGCCAAGACCCGCACCCGTTGGCACACTCAACGTGCCATCTTTATTTAGCGAGAAGGCAGGCTCGGCAATATCTTCTTTCCAATAACGATCCGATGCAGAAATATCTCCGGGTAATTTAAAATTGGGGAGCGATGCCAAAGCGACATTCGCCGCACGCCCGATCCCGGTCTCTAACATTCCACCACACCACACGGGGATGCCGACACTGGCGCAATAATCGTGAACCCGAATCGCCTCTCGATACCCCCCGACCCGACCCGGCTTGATGTTGATGATCTTGCACGCGCCGAGTTCGTGCGCCCAGCGCGCATGACGCGCTGTCAAAATACTTTCGTCCAAACAGATCGCCGTCTTTAACTGCGGCTGCAACTTGGCGTGATCAAAAATATCATCTTCGCTCAACGGCTGCTCGATCAACAACAAGTTCAAATCATCCATCGCCTTGATCGTCTTGACATCATCGAGCGTGTATGCCGAGTTCGCGTCCACTTGCAGCAAAATTTCGGGGAAGGCAGCGCGCACCGCTTTGGCGTCTTGCACGTCTCGACCCGGCTTGATCTTCATTTTGATTCGCCGGTAACCATCCTCTAAATACAACCCGACTCGTTCCACCAATTTTTCTGCCGAAGGCTGAATCCCTACCGACACTCCTACTTTGACTCGATCTCCAGAGCCACCAAACATTTTTTGCAGAGAAACATTTTGCGCCTTCGCCAACAGATCGTAGAGCGCAAGTTGAATCCCCGCCTTCGCCATCGGATGTCCACGCACCGAGTCGTACGCTTTCTCTAACGTTTCCACATCGGCGAACTCTTTGCCTATTACAGATGGAATGATGAAGTCGTGAAGGATATGCCACTCGGTCTTCGCAGTCTCCGCCGAATAACCGGGGGAATGAGACGCCACCACCTCACCCCAACCGGTGAGGCCGTCACCACGCAACGTAACAATCAACCCTTCACGTTCCTCTTCCACGCCAAACGACGTTTCAAACGGCGCGACGAGTCTCATCGAGATGTGTCGTAGTTCGATCTGTTCAATGCGAATAGGTTTCATGTTTGAGAGATTCTCCGAAAACGATTTTAACACAGACCAAAAGACCTCACAGGTTTTAAAAACCCGTGAGGTCTCGATCTCTAATCTCCAATCCCCAATCTCTACTTCAACTCACGCTCGCCCACCGTCACCGAAATTTCTTTCACTTCACCGCCGCGAATCAATTTCGCTTTGATGGATTTACCCACCACACCCGGTCCTAACGCCGCTTGCAGATCGCCGATGTGAGTCAACGCCTTATCGCCCAACGCCACTAACACATCGCCTTGCATCACTCCAGCTTTCGCCGCAGGTCCATCACTCTCTGCGCCGATCACCATCAAGCCCGTTTCTTGTTTAAGTTTCTCGGCGATCTCTTTAGCGAGTCGCACGGGTTGAGTGTTCACACCCAAAAAGCCGCGCTTCACATGACCATGCTTCTTCAACGCATCAACAACCGGCTTCACTGCCGAAAGAGGAAGGGCAACACTGGCATCACGACCTAAAGCACTGCTGTTGATTCCAGCAACACGACCACTCGCATCCACTAAAGGTCCACCAGAGAATCCCGGCAGCATCACCACATCGGTTTGGATGTAGGCTTCAAGTTGGCGGCGTCCGCGCACCGCTCCGCCGACGTAACACACAATGCCCCACGATGCCATCACCTCATCGGGGCGACCAACGGCGAAAACCATGTTGCCTACTTTCACCGACTCAGCCCATTCAGCCGGAGTGAGACTTTTCGCCTCAACTTTCAATAACGTCAAGTCGCTGCCGGGATCGCGCCCCAATATTTTTGCTTCGTGTGTCGAGCCATCGGGAAGCGTGACGTTTATGTTTTCATCGCGCTGCACAATGTGATCGGCGGTGACGATCTCGCCATCCGCGCTCCACACGATGCCGGTTGCCGGAACGTGATTGCGCGCGTCAATGGTGACGATGGATCGTCCGGCTTTCTCAATGGCGGCTGCCATTTCGTCCGAATACTGTTGAAGAGTGTTTGCCATAATTGTCTCCTTGTTTCGTATTGCGTGTTACGTATTCCGTTACGCAATACGAAATACGCTCTACGAATGACAGCATAACGCAACGCGCTTTTTTTTCCCTCCGCCACTTGGTGAAAAAATTCCTCGCCAAATGGGGAGTGAGCAAATTAGAAATTTGCTCTACGGTAAAGGCAAAGCAAATTGGCAATTTACTCTACGGTGAAGGTAAGGCAAATTGGCAATTTGCTCTACGGTGAAGGTAAGGCAAATTGGCAATTTGCTCTACGGTGAAGGTAAGGCAAATT
>JACRLA010000209.1 GCA_016215145.1 Chloroflexota bacterium | reverse complement strand
GTCCGCATGTTCAAGCATGGCTATCGCACCGGCATCATCGACTCCACCACATATGAAGAATCGAACAGCCAAGTAGGAAATTGGATTCGGCAACGCTCACGCTGGGTCAAAGGCTACATGCAAACGTGGTTGGTACACATGCGCCATCCGTTGACCTTGTTGCGCGTACTGGGCTTAAGGCAGTTCCTCAGCTTTCACTTTATCATCGGCGGCACCCCCTTTGTGTTTCTTTTCAATCCGTTCTACTGGATTCTTACAACACTATGGTTCATGCGACAGTGGAGCATCATTGACCTTTTGTTCCCCAGCGCTATTTATTATCTCGCCATGTTCAATTTAGCGATTGGCAACTTCATCTTTATGTACTTGAATCTAATAGGCGCACACCGGCGCGGTTACTACGAACTGGCGCGGTTCGCGTTGATCTCGCCACTCTATTGGGTGTTGATGAGTATTGCTTCATGGAAAGCATTGTGGCTATTGATCACCCGACCTTTTTACTGGGAGAAGACCATTCACGGTTTGCACAAACCCCAAACGGGGAGTCCGCCAATCGCCGCGCAGCCTTCGCCTGCCCAACCCTCCTAACCCTATATGTCGATCCTATCCTCTGCCCCGACCAACAAAACAACTCCGTTTGCCTCGAAGCGACTCGAAGGGAACACGCAGCGGCGCGGAGTTTGGTTGCCCAAACTTGATGGGGAATTGTTGGCATTAGGTCTGATGACGTTGACGTTCAACGCTTTTATGATCTACGTCGTCGTCTTCCGCTTAAATTTGTTTTTGACCGATGCCATGGCGCGCACCCGCAGCGCGTGGCAAGTATTCTTCAGCGCTGAACCGAAGCTGGCTTACATCGGCTTCATCTGGGCGCCGCTGCCAACCATTTTGCAATTGCCGTTCGTGTTGATCCCTTGGCTGCGTTACAAAGGGTTGTCGGGCAATGTCGTTACGGCGTTGTGCGGTGCCGGCGCGGCAATGGTTTTGATGCTCCTTCTCCGCCGCGTCGAAATACCGAATGTATTACGCTGGTTGTTCGTAGGGGTCTTCATCTTTAACCCCATCATCGCCTTCTACTCCTCTAACGGCATGAGCGAGATGGTGCTGATCTTGTGCGTGCTGATCGTCGCCTATTGTTATGTGCGCTGGCACGAGACGAGAGGACAGTGGACCTATTTAACCGGCTGTAGCATCGCTGCCTCATTTGCTTTTCTGGCGCGTTACGATGCCGCCTTTTTTATCGTGATATTGACTCTCGCCGTGGCGCTGCAAGCCTTCGTCTGGTATTCCGAAACCCCCTACATTACTGAAAGCACGATCTTAATGTTTGGGGCGCCGATTGGCTACGTGATGTTTTTATGGATCCTATCCAATTGGATCATCATGGGCGATCCGCTTTTCTTTGCGCGCAGCACCTATTCCAACGCCGGGCAGATCGGCTATCAATTAACATTGTTGCCGTGGCTGTTGCCGATCAAAGGTAATTTGGCAGCGTCGCTTCAAGCCGGTTTGATCCAGACGTGGAGTTTATTTCCGCCATTCATTGTCCTGTCAATTGTCACAGGGGTGGTCATTATCTGGAAACGATCTTGGCTTTGGCTGAGTCTGCTGGGCGTTGCTTGGTCGCTGACTCTCTTTTCTATTATGAATCTGTATGTCGGTCAGTCGGCGTTGTTCTTGCGTTACTTCATCACCTGCATCCCCATGTCGTACGTGTTAGCCGTTGGCATTCTGCAATCTATTACGCGTTTGCGAGGGTGGGTTAGCCTGCTGCTGATACTACTGTTCGCCGTTTCCACCGTCTCTACCCTTGATGCCATGCGCGGCGCAGACAGGGTGTCGAACTGGGGGCAATGGAACGACGTTTTCATCAACGCCGTGTTAGAAGATAAGCCGGTAAAAGCCTGGGCAGAAGAAGAAGAGTTAGCCAGCTACATCATCAAAAACACCAAGGGGAAAATTTTGGTGGATGACTTTCAAGGGTATCGCATTATTTTCTTCTCGGCTCAACCTGATCGTTTCATCACCCCCGGCGATTCAGTTTTTTCGCTCTACTTGCGAGAACCGTACGGAAATGTTGAGTACATTCTCACATCCCGATTTGAATTGGAAGGCACGTTGAATCAAGTCAACATTGCCTACCCCAACCTTTATTCGCAGGGCGCCAGTTGGGCTAAGCTGGATAAAGAAGTTGATATCGCCAACTTAGTTAAACTGGAAAGAGAAGTGTTGGTGTGGAAGTTATATCGCGTGATCAGCTCGCCAAACCAAGTCCCGTTCAGGTCTCCCTCTTCGGATGTGAGTCCAACTAAATAAACTTAGCGCGACGTGTCGTGCCGCAAAAGGATAAATACATCATGTTCAAAAAAATCTCTGTTTTTGGTCGCTTCATTTTTTTGGTGCTGTTTCTTCTCACCAATGTTGCTACGGTTATGCCACAGGGGCAAGGCGGGGAGCGCACCGAAACGTTCACCCTGAATGACCTCACCGCTCTGGGCGAGATCGTGCTGCAAGGGAGACGAGCCTCTACCGTAGTTTTTGCTCCTCTGCCTGAGGATTGGAACGTTAAACGCATGACGGTGCGACTGACCTTCGCCCATTCTTCCATTATGAAGAACACCTCGACTCTCACCGTGATGGCTAACGACAAACCGGTTGGCAGCGTGCGTTTGACTCCCGAAAACGAGCAGACGGGTAAATTGGATGTCAAGATACCGACCGAGGTTCTAAAGGGGGATGTGGTCGCGTTGAAGTTTGTCGGCACGATGCGTATCGCCGATGACTTTTGCGACGACCTCAATAACATGGGCAATTGGGTTCGCATCTCGTCCCTCTCCACTGTGGAATATGGTTACGAGCAGTTAACGCTCGAATCTAATGTCGGGCGATTGCCTTTCCCGTTTATCAATACCCGTTCGGTAAAAATTGACAGCGCGCTTTTTGTCACGCCTGCCAACCCCACGCCGCAAGAGATGATCCCTATGTATCATCTGGCGAGTTATTTCAGTTCGCAGATGACCTTTCGTGGATTGAATCTTTTGACTCTCCCTGTGAACGAAGTCACCCCGACCATATTAGATAAATACAATTTGATCTGGATCGGGCGCACCGATCGCTTGCCGCAGTTGAAAGACATTGCGGCTAAACTGCCGTTGAAGATTAACGATCAGGGCACCTTCTTAGCGGCTGACAGCCGCGACGTGGGAATCATCATGTTGGCGGCGTCCCCGTGGAATACCGGGCGCAGTATCTTAATCATCACCGGCGCAACGGATACCGCTGTCGCCAATGCCGCGAAAGCCATCCGCCAACCCGAGTTTGCCAAAGTGGCACGCGGCGGTTATGCCTTAGTTCCTACCACGCCGGTAGAGCCGGCGACTCAGCTGCCTGTGGAAACCGGAGTCACTACATTCAAGACTCTCGGCTTTCCAACAGAAACAGTGAGCGGCATTGGCAAACATACTTTGGCTTATACACTTGCCACGCCTAATTGGCGCACACCGGAATCGTTGAAGATGACGATCTCTATGGCGCACTCGCCATTTACAAGCAACGATCTATCGTACTTAACGCTTGCCATAAACGGGATTCCGCAATCGGGCATATATCTTAACAAAGATAATGTGCAGCCTAGCAAATGGACGGTGACAATCCCGGCAACCCAGTTGACGGCAGGCGACAATAAACTGGAACTGACCTACGAACTGCACTTCGATAGAGATGAACGTCGCTGTGATGAGGATGAATGGGATCAAGCGTGGGGTGTGATCCACGATGTGACGACTGTAGAAGCTAAATTCTCTGATGTTGCGCCGGAACTATTCCTGACAAATTTCCCTGTGCCATTTGACTCGGGCTCGTTAATTGTGTTGCCCCGCCAAATGGGCGTGGAACAACGCGCGGCGGCTTTCAAGTTGTTCAACGAACTGGGTCGCTCAATGGGTGCCCGTGCCCGCACCTTTGAATTGACAACAGCCGATCAAGTTACTGAAGACGTACTCAGACGGCAAAGCGCGATCTTGTTGGGACGTCCCACAGAGAATCAATGGGTCGCGGCGGCGCTGCGATCTGCCCCGTTGAAGTTTGATGGTTACGTGCGCTCGCTCGATGTCCCTTCGCTCAAATTGGTAGTGGCTGACACGTCTTCGGTGGGTGTGTTGGAGATTATGGCATCACCGTGGAACAAGCAGAAAGCGGTGTTGATCATTAGTGGCACCGATGATAAAGGGGTGGGTTTAGCCGGTGGCATACTGGTGGATCCCAAACTCGACAAGGTGTTGAAAGGTGACGTCGCCGTAGCCGACTCAACGGGTTTCCTCACCACGCTCGATTCACGTCACCCAACCACCGTTGCAGCCGCCCCGGCTGGCAACGGCGCGACAGCCGGCGCGGGAACGACGACGACCACGCCGTCCGGTCCGACGTTGACCATCACCCAGATCATTATCGGCTTGATGCTGGTGATATTCGTTGGGGCGTTAGTCGTGATCTTGGTCAGGCGGGGCATGAAGCGATAAAGAAGCGTTATCACTAAAAGGAGATGATCCTGTAGATCATCTCCTTTTTTGTTTGTTCATAGCTACAGTAGTTACCGTAACTTTATGGCGAGAGAGGCGGTATTACTTCGAATCGGCTATGACAACTGTTTCCTCTGCCCCGGCTAACACAACAACCCCATTCGTTCCGAGTCGCATCAAACGAAAATCTCATCGGCGTAGTATCTTGTTGCTCGGCTTAGATGCCGAAGTGCTTCTGATGGGACTTACCATCTTTGCCATTAATTTGTATGCGGTGTATCTGGTAGTGTTTCAGGTTGGCTTTTTCTTCGCGGATGCGACGGCGCGAACACGCATCACCATGCAAGTCTTCTTCAGCAACGAGCCCAAGCTCACTAACCTCGGTTTCATGTGGCCGCCAATGCCGATGTTTTTGCAATTCCCGCTAGTTTTGATCCCTGCCCTCCGTTATAAAGGCTTATCGGGCAATGTCGTCACGGCTGTGATGGGCATCGGCGCGGCGTTAATGTTGATGTTGTTTTTGCGTCATCTGCGGATTCCCGTTGTCATACGATGGCTGATCGTGGCGACATTTGTGTGCAATCCGATGATCCTGCTTTACTCGGCCAACGGTATGAGCGAAATCACTTTCAGTTTCTTTGTCCTCTTAGCGGTCTATTGCTTTTACCGTTGGCATGAAACGAACGGGCGATGGACATTTTTGACAGGGTGTGGTTTGGCAATGGCTGGCGCCTTCTTAACCCGCTACGAAAGTGTAATTGTGTTCACGGTATTCGGAGCGCTAGTTGCATGGCAAGCGTTCCTTTGGCATTTCCGTAATCCCCATTACATTGAAAGTGTAATTTTTTTGTATGGCGCGCCAGTTGCTTACGCAGTTTTTTTATGGCTCTTGGGGAATTACTTGATTATGGGCGACCCGTTGTATTTTGCGCGGGGTCCCTATTCAAACGCGGGGACTATCGGACCTCAATTGGCGGCGCTTCTTTGGGTAGTGCCGCTCAAAGGTAACCTACTCGCTTCAGTGCAAAGGACTTTAGCTGACACTTGGTATTTATTCCCAGCCTTCTATTTGCTGAGTGGCACTCTCTTCATCGCCGCAATATGGAAGCGCGTTTGGATAGGGTTATATATTTTGGCGATCGCTTGGTCGTTTATAGGTTTTCTGATTTTGAATGTTTATATGGGACAGGCGGTGTGGCAACTGAGGATGATGTTGATTGAGATCCCGATGGCTTTTGTCATAGGGATTGGGATATTGAACATCGTCACGCGCTGGCGAGGGCTGGTAGCGATCCTGTTGTGTTTCACGTTCGCGCTTTCGAGTTTTAGCACCTTTGATTCGATGTGGATTTCGATAATTGGCCAACGCAATGGGAGCGGGGAGGGTTTATTCGTTCATTCATTGGTCTCTGGACAGCGCGCCCATGACCGAGATAACGAACAGAAAATAGCGGCCTATATCGTCAATAACACAAGAGGCAAAGTTTTAGCGGATGATTCACAAGGCACATTTATTGTCTTCTTTTCTGAGTCGCCACAACGGTTTATCACGCAAGGAGATTCGGTTTTTGACGAATTTTTGGATGAGCCGTTTCGCAACGTAGAGTATGTCCTGATTACTGATAATAAAACGTTAGATGTAGGCACTCTGAATTTAATAGACCGCGCTTACCCTAATCTTTACCGGGATGGAGCTTCCTGGGCAACGCTCGAAAAACAAGTTGGAGTGTGGAAGCTATATCGTGTGATCGGATCGCCGAACCGAGTTCCATTCAAAACCCCATCGTCGGATATAAGTCCACCCCGTTAGACTCGGCAAAAGGCGACATCCCGAACGAGGTATGCGCGGCGCCTTCAAATTCGCGCAAAACCGGAGACTTGACTCTCAGCGTGTATAACATCAGCGACTGGTCTATACTATTACCGAGGTCACTATGTCACGCTCATCTCTTTCCCTCCTTCACCTTTTCATCATCATTGCCTTGCTAATTCCAACCTCAACCGTTCAAGCGCAAACCTGCTGCCCCGAAGGGTACGAAGGCAATTGGACGGCACAATTCTTCAACAACCGCGATCTGCTTGGCGCGGCTGTGTTGACGAGGGTGGATCAAAAAATTGATTTCGATTGGGGCAACGGACAACCCGACCCCGCCGTCGCCTTCGACAATTTTTCGGTGCGCTGGTCTCGCCGCGTTCACCTCAACGCCGGCTTTTACAACTTCATTGTCACCTCGGATGACGGCGTGCGAATCTACGTGGATGATCGACTCGTGATCAACAAATGGCAAGAGATGCAAGGGCAAACCACCGTGCAAGGCGTGTTCATCCCCGGCGGCTTTCACGACATCAAAGCGGAATACTTTGAAGGCTTGGGCGCGGCGAAGATAAAATTCTATTGGGATTTTTTGCGCCCCGGCTGGTTGGGCGAATACTGGAACAACACTTCGCAAACCGATCCGCAATCGGCGAGCGTAGATGGGCAAAATTATGTTTCGTTCACCGAAGATGCCTCATGGCCCCCTTCGGGCGTTGCTCGCGATAACTTCTCGGCGCGCTTCTCGAAGCAAGAATGGTTTGAAGCCGGACGTTATACCTTCAAAGCCGAGAACGACGGCGGCGGTCTCATGTTGTGGATTGATGGCGCATTGTTGATCAACCAGTTCAACGACAATGCCGGTAAAGGCGTTATGACCGTCACGCTGACTCTCACGCGCGGCGCGCACGACATCCGCCTCGATTTCTTTCACAACACCGGCGCGGCGAAAATTAATTTTTGGTGGGATGCCGATCCCTTACTCGCCGACTTCACCACTTTGTATTTCAACAACCCAGATTTCTTGGGCGGACCCGGCGGCGTGCGCTCGCAAATCGCGCCCGCCTTCAACTCCGGCATTTATTCGCCGGGCTACGTCAACCACAACGACTTCTCAATTCGCTGGATGAAGAACGCCTACTTCCCCGCAGGCACCTATCGCTTCATGGGCATCGCCGACGACGGGCTTCAATTCATCGTGGATAACGTTCACGTTTTAGATCGACTCGACAGCGCAGCGAATCTTTTTCACCAGAGTCATAACGTGACCTTGAGCGCGGGGGATCATCTCATCGTCATCAACTACGTCGAGCGCGGCGACAAGGCGTATTCAAAAGCCTGGTGGAGTCCTGTGCCTGATTCGGGTCAGCCCTCACTGGCAGATGATTCGCTGGGCAACTTGATTCGATTCGGCGGCGCAAGCGATTGGATCGCCCAATCCACCGGATTCAACGGCGCAAGCTATCTCCTCAAACAAGGGGTTGCCGCCTCTGCCGAGTGGCACCCTCTCGTTATTCAAGATGGCACGTTTGATGTTGCGGTGTATGTGCCAAGCGGCGCGACGGCGACATCGGCGACGTACATCATTGACCATGCCGGGCGACAAGATCGAGTAACGATCAATCAAGCGGCGAATCAAAACAGATGGTTCAGTTTAGGATCGTTTCAGTTTGATGCGAATGGACTGGAGTCGATCAGCCTGAATAGCGCGGCGGGTTTTGTGGGGGTGGATGCGGTGAAGGTTGGAAGTGGCGAACCCAGCGGCGCGATCACGACGGGAACAGTTACGACAACTCCATCAACCTCAACCGCGAGCCGCGTTCACATTGTTCAATCGGGAGACACACTCTATTTGATCTCGTTCAAGTATGGCGTGTCGTTCAGCGCACTCATCGCCGCCAACCCGACGATCAATCCAAACTTAATTTATGTGGGGCAACAAATTGTAATACCGTGAGGCATGCGACACCTGACAGGTCTGTTTACAATTCAGCGAGAGTTAAATTCGGCAAGACCTGTCAGGTGTAGTTGAAGTTACGAAAACATTTCCATTGCCGTGCTTGCCGCTTGTTTTACGTCGGCGTTCTTATCTTTTAGCAGGGGACGTAAATATAAAATTGCTTTAGCATTTCCAATTTCACCCAGCTCGTCAGCTGCAACTTGACGCACGATATAGTGCGTATCTTTCGCCGCTTTGATTAACAGAGGAAGCGCGTGGTGAGGATAGAGTTGAGTCATATAGCGCAACACGCCGCCGCGCACAAACGGCGAGCGAGTGTTGAATAATTTTTTTATATCGCTGTGGGCGCGACGTGATTTGAGAAGGCGTAGCCCATCTATAGATTCCATAATGATGAGGGGACGTTTGTCTTTCAAAAGAGACAACAGACGATGTTCAAGCGACTTATTCGCCGGATGAGCGGCAAGGGCAGAGATCAATGCGCGCAGCCGAGGAACATCTTTGACATTGTTAAATTCGTTTTCTAAAAACGCCACGCCTTCTTTCCCCATTTCGCGTCGAATAGTGTGAGCTACTTCCATGTAGTAAGCAGTAGCGTATTGCTTGCCCTCCACAGGCGCGCCTCGAAAGCGGGCAATCAGTTTATCTAAACTCAGTGTGTCAAGTTCTGGATATAAACTCATGGTGTCATTTCTGCTTTCCGCTCTAATGTTTAACCTGATTCCCTTGCGACACGCACTCACACGCCTCGATCTTAAGCGCGGGGAAGTCAAACGTGAGCGAACCGAAATATTCTCCGCCGCTTGAGCGCGTCCTCCAGCCACTCATCACAAATGGAATAATCGAGTCGGCGGCGATCCACTCGCCGTTGTATTTGCGGGCGATGTGGACGTGCGTCCCCGTTGCCCGCCCGCCTTCGCACGACGGATGCCCGATGTGATCGCCCGCTTTTAATTTTGCTCCAACACTCGCCATCTCATCGCTTCGCAAGTGAAAATATAAGATGACCCAACCGCTGCGCTCGTCACCATCGCTGTCGAGATCAAGCATCACCGTGGATTCGTCACTGCGAACGATGACGCCGTCAGCCAGCGCGGTTGCCCAATCGTTTGAGAAGCCGCATCCCGTTCCCACAGCAGGCGGGGCAAAGTCAACAGCCGCCCACGGAGTGTCGTCACCCCACACGGCGTGAGGCGCGCCGGTGTAACTCCAGATAGAGTCTTTTTTAAATGGCAAAAGCAGATCGGGTTGGCGGAGATTGCTTGGCATCAGAGATGCATCGTACTGAAACGGATCGCCGAAAAGTTTTTTGTAAGTGGCAGAGAACCCATCGGGCGAGACGGCGCGATTAAATTCTTCTTGCGTCATCAACTCGGCAAAGAGGGTGTGGAGTGCCGCAGTTCCGGCATTTTGCCAAAAGTCGAGCCGTTGAATCCGCCCATCACTGAAAGTGACTTCAACAATTTTTCCGCTCTTCCAGCCATAGTAGCCACGACTCATTTGCTCTGCCGCCCAGAGCAATTGTTTGTAGAGCCCGCCGTAGATGGGTTGGCGGTAGCCGAGCGGGTAGGCGAAGTCGGCGATGTTTGTTTGGGTGATCGCGCCGGAGCGATACTCGACGAGGGCGATGAGCAGGCGCGGGTTGATCGAATAGTTTTGCGCCACGCGATCTATCACTTCCCACGTCGGGCGCATTTTTTGGTCAGCGTAGTCGTCGTAACTTGTCAGGAATCCTTTTTGTTCAAGGACAAATTTTTTTGTGGAAAAATCTTTGACTCCCGGACTGTTGATGAATTCGCTGTCGGGGATGATCCAAAACGGCGTGCCGTTGAACGGCGCGTAGTTCGCCGGAATTTTTAATTGGATTTTAGGTTCGAGCGTGGTGAGATTGGCAAATTTAATTTCGGGGTTGAGTTGTTGGATGGCGTCGGACGGGGTGTTGAATCGCGCGGCGATGGCAACAAGTGTGTCGCCGGGTTGAACGGTGTAAGGCAATACGTCGCCGAAATTCCAACGCACGCGAGTGGGGAGCGGAGTCGCGCCGAATGAGGGCGAAGGCGCCGCGCGCGTTGGCGGCGTCACCGTCGTCAGGGGCGATGGCGTGGATCGAGGCGCGCAGGACGAGATCAAAATTGCCAGCGTGAAGATGAGTCGTTTCATTCATTGGAATATAGCATTGAATGATTAAAAAACACCGAGTGTCTTTAAGACACTCGGTGTTTGATTTACTGAGAGTTATTGAATGACTAACGCCGTGACCATTCCAAACATGCCGTGTGCCGATTCGGCGTGGTTGAGGATGTGGCAGTGGAATGCCCACGCGCCGGGTTCGGTGCAGTCAACGAACACGTCGTAGCGCTCGCCGGGGGCGATGTTGAGCGTGTCGCACAAGTACGGTTGCGGCAGGGCATAGCCGTCTTTGTGCGTGACGAGCTGTGGCAGACCGTGCAAGTGCATCGGGTGAATGAGCAGACCTTCGTTCATGTAGCGGACGCGAATCTTTTGCCCGAGTTTGGCGACGATGGGTTGCGTGTAGGGGAACGATTTGCCGTTGATGGTGAGACCGATGCCGTTGTCGTTGAGCACCATGTTGTAATCGCCATCTACTTTGGGTTCTTTGCTTTTGTCTTTGGGTTCGATGATGAACGGCGCCATCAGCCCTTTGGTCACTTGCTCGGCGGCGTTGTGATGCGAGTGATACATATGCGAGCCGGGATTCTTGGCGGTGAATTCGTAGGTGAAGGTTTGTCCCGTTTTGATCGGCGGCTGGGTGATGTAGGGGACGCCGTCCATTGCGTTGGGGACGAGCACGCCGTGAAAGTGAATGGCGGTGCTTTGTTTCATTTCGTTCTTGCACACCACGCGCACTTTGTCGCCTTCGGTAACGCGGATTTCCGGCCCCGGAACGATTCCGTTGTAAGCCATTGCCTCAACAGGTTTGCCGGGTTCAATTTCCCACTTGATGTCTTTGCAGGTGACCTCGAAAACTTTGAAGCCATCTTTCTCGGTGGGCTTGAGTTTGTTGTCCCAAAATTTTGGATCTTTGCCGATGTAGTCAAGATAAATTTTGACTCCCTTCTCGTGCATAGCATCCATTTCGGCGTTAGCGGTTGCTTGCTGTGTCAACTCCATACCCGGCATGGGAGTCGGGGTGGCGGGTGCAGTGGGAGCACACGCGGCAACGCCCGCGCCTACGCCGAGGAGCCCCGCAACTTTTAGAAAATTGCGGCGTGTTAAATTTTTGATGTCCATTGTGAGATTTTCCTTTGAGAAGATTTGAGATTATTTTGCGCGTCGTGCTTGCGCGGATTCTTTTTGAGATATTTTGCTTCTTCAACTAATTGATCGAGAACGGTGCTTTGCAATTGTTGAATGATCATCCCTTGCAGCCGCCCCCACATCGTGTGCGCCGGACAGATCAGGTCGCGCGGACATGCGCGCGGGTGCAGCTGACAGATATTGACGCAGACGGGTCCTTCAATGGCTTCGATAATTTGAAGCATGTTGATGGTATGCGCCGGGCGGGCTAAGGCTAAACCGCCCGCGGGACCCGGATGCGTTTTGGCTAATCCGGCTCTGACAAGGTCGGCGGTGATCTTGTGCAGGAAGGCTTTTGGCACGCTGGTGTTGCGGACGATTCTTTCGGCGGGCATCCACTCACCTTCGGCTTGCTCACCGAGTTCCAGCATCATGCGTGCCGCGTAATCGGCGCGGCGGGTGATCTCGAATAACATAGTCGTTGACTAATTTGGTCAACGACAGACATTATCAAGAGTCTGCGTTGTCTATCACAGTGTAATTTGTCATGCGATACGGTGACGTTACGCAGTTATTTTCAGCGTGACTCAGCGATGATCAGCGTCATCAGCGTTCAAAGGTTTAGTGTCTGAAACTAGAGAACTTTAGGCGCGTAATTTCTTTTTAGCTAGATCGCGCGCTCGCTCGATCTCACTTTGTTTCGGGTCGGCGGCGAGGGTGAAACGTTTGCCGTCTTTGAGGAGGATGAACAGTTGAAACGTTTTATACGGTCGCACGCCAATCGCCGTCGGCGTCATGCCAACCTCTTTCACTTTGTCGAAGGGGATCGTGCGAAAGACTTGTTCACCTTTTGACCAGGTGATCTTTTTTGTTTTGGAATCGAGCGTAACAAAAAACTTTGCGCCGAGCAACGGCGGGATGACGACGAACAAGGCTAACCAGATCGCCATCCACACAATGAAGCCGATGAAGCGATAACTTTCTTGAACAAAGAGTAACGCCAACATCCCGATTGGAAAAATGATTCCCCAGACGAAGTATGCCTGCCGCGTGACGATGCGCCCGGAGAATTGGATGGAGGAGGGGGATTCGGAGATGTTCATGGAGATTGGAGATTAGGGGTTGGAGATTCAATCTCCAATCTCTAATTTCTATAGCCCCGTGCTTCCCACGCGGCATACATCACAATAGATCCAGCAATCGCCGCGTTGAGCGATTGAACGTGACCGCGCATAGGTAGACTGATCAACAGATCGCACTTCTCGCGCACGAGGCGGCGAATGCCCGAACCTTCGTTGCCGACGACGATGCCGAGCGGGCGATTGAGATCAATTTTATCAATGCGTTGGGCTTGGGGCGAAAGATCGAGTCCGGCGATCCAAATATCTTCCGTCTTCAAAATATCTATCGTGCGCGCCATGTTGCCGATGCGAGCAACTTTTATGTGTTCGCTCGCGCCCATCGAGGAAACGACGACGGCGGTTGTGATCTCGCCACTGCCTTTATCGGGCAGCAACACGCCGTGAACGCCGCAGGCATCGGCTGTTCGTAATAGGCGACCTACATTGGCGGGGTCTTGAACCAGATCGAGTAATAAGAGGAGAGGCGGTTCGTTCTGCGTTTGGGCGTAAGAAAGAATCTCGTCGAGTTCGGCATAAGGATATGTGCCGACTTCGATCATCACGTCTTGATGATTCTCGCCTCGAGCGAGTCGATCCATCTCTTTGTGTGGCAGGCGATCAATTTTGATTTTGCGTTTACCCGCTTCGGCTAATACATCACGCAGAGAGTTTTGATCGGCGTCGTCGGAGATTAAGAGTCGCCGCAGTTCACGCCGCGCGGCACGCAGGGTTTCGAGGACGACGTTGCGACGGTATAAAAGTTCAGGCATTGCAAATCGAGCCGACGTGATACGTGATGCGTGAAATAATCTCACGAATCACGCTTCACGCATCACGAGACCTTCCACGTGATTGCGAATCGAATCGGACGCGGCAAAATCTTTGCGAACGCGGGCGGCGGCGCGTTGCTCGATGAGGAGTTGAATCAACCCGGCTTCGCGTTCGGCATTGACCGACGACGAAATTTGATTGGGGATCACGCCCAACACGCCCGCGCCTGTTTCGTTGTAGAAAGCGTCTATCGCTTCGAGCGTGCCGCGCGTGATCGCCTCGCCGCTGTTAAGCAGCGTGTTAGTTACTTTGTTGAAATCAAAGAGAGTCGCCAACGCGGTGGCTGTATTGAAATCATCATCCATTGCGCTGATGAAATTAGTTCGGGCGTCGTGGATGGCTTTCACGATGCCCGAGTCGGCTTCGCCCGCGTTGAGGGGTGAATTAAGTTTTTGCTTCACGGCGAGCGCGGGTGCCGCCAGCCGCTCCCATCCTTTGCTCGCCGCTTCGAGCGCCTCATCCGAAAAATCAATTGGACTGCGATAGTGACCGCTCAAGACAAAGAATCGAATCGCGTGCGGACGAAATTTTTTGAGAACGTCTTTGATGGTGACGAAGTTGCCCAGACTCTTGCTCATCTTCACGCCGTCAATGGTGAGCGAGCCGGTGAGCAGCCAATAGTTGGCAAAGGGTTTGCCGTGGGCGGCTTCGCTTTGGGCAATCTCACATTCGTTGTGCGGAAAAATGTTGTCAATGCCGCCGCCGTGAATGTCGAACGTCTCGCCGAGATATTTGGACGACATCGCCGAACATTCGATGTGCCAGCCGGGGAAACCTACACCCCACGGACTGTTCCAGCGCAAGATGTGTTCGGGCGCGGCTTTTTTCCACAACGCAAAATCGAGTGGATGACGTTTCTCTTCACGCACATCTTCGCGTGTGCCTTCTTCAAGGTCTTCGATCTTGCGCCCGGAAAGTTTGCCGTAGTCTTTGTGAGAGGTCACGTCGAAATAAACCGAGCCGTTTGATTCGTAGGCGTTTTCGTTTTTGATCAGCGTTTGGATCATCTCGATCTGTTCGGGGACGTGCGCCGAGGCGCGCGGCGAAATATCGGGGCGCTGCACGCCGAGCGCGTCCATGTCTTCAAAATAGGCGCGGGCATATTTTTCGACGATCTCCATCGGCTCGACTCTTTCACGACTCGCGCCTTTGAGGATTCGATCTTCGCCTGTATCCAATAAATGACCGACATCGGTAACGTTCTGCACGTAGCGCACGCTGTTGCCGCGCCAGCGCAAGTAGCGCACGATGGTGTCGAAGGCAACGTACGTTTTGGCGTGACCGATGTGCGAGTAATCGTACACGGTGGGTCCGCAGACGTAGATATGGATGCGACCTTCGGTGATAGGTTTAAATTCTTCTTTGGTGCGGATAAGGGTGTTGTAAATCAACATACGCTATTCCGGTTTAGCAAAAATCATTCTGCCTGCGGCGGTTTGCAAAACTTTGGTGACGACAACATCCAGTGTTTGATTCATCAAGCGGCGTCCCTCTTCGACAACGACCATTGTGCCATCGTCAAGATACGCCACGCCCTGCCCGGATTCTTTTCCTTCTTGGATCACTTTGACGCGCATCCTTTCGCCGGGCAGAACCGCCGCCTTGACCGCGTTGGCAAGATCGTTGATGTTGAGAACCGTCACGCCTTGAATACCCGCCACTTTATTTAAATTGTAATCGGTGGTGAGGATGGAGCTGTGCAGTTGTTTGGCGAGGATGACTAGCTTATCGTCGGCTTCGCGCACGCCTTCAACATTCATATCGGTGATGCGGACGGGCACGGCGGAATCTTTTTGCAATTTGTTCAGCACGTCAAGTCCGCGCCGCCCGCGATTGCGGCGAAGCACATCCGACGAATCGGCGATGTGCTGTAGTTCGTTGAGGATGAATCGCGGGACGAGCAGCGTGCCGGAGACGAAACCCGTTTGGCTGATGTCGGCGATGCGCCCATCTATGATGGCGCTGGTGTCGATCAAGATGGTGTTGGCTGATGTCGCCGTGGCGGTTGAACCGTTGCTACCGGAGTAGAGAGCCGGTAGTCGGCCGGCGATCAACGAATAGATGTCGCTTTGGCGAATCACGAATATCGAAATGCCGAGCCAGCCAAAGATCACAACGCCGACGAAGGGCGTGATCTGTCCGAAGGGGCTGGGCAGTAACGAGAGCGGCAGTGACAGAAGCGCGGCGACGATCAGACCGGTGATCAAACCGATCATCGCCGAGATCAAAACCTGCACCGGCAATTGGCTGATCATGTTGCGTAGCGCGCTCGCCGGGCGCGTGGTGACGTAGGGTGTGGCGATGATACCTACCAACGCGCC
>JACRLA010000208.1 GCA_016215145.1 Chloroflexota bacterium | reverse complement strand
TTGGATCGAGTCGCCGCCCTTGAGATAGAGATCATCTGCCGCGCCCAAAACATTTTTGTAATGCGTTGCATGTTTCAACTGCATGTTGAATCTTTCCTCGTCGCTCGTGCGCGAGTCGGCAAAGAGGCGGGCGAGGTCGTGCAGGCGATAACGTTTGGTGTCGTCTTCGTAAATCACCAAACTGCGCCTCATCAAGTCGCTTAAGTGTTGGTGTTCAACGTCGTCGCAAATAATTTCTTCGGCACTCGACTCAAAGTCGGCGGGAAAGACGGAGAGGGAGCGGAAGACTCGTTTTGTTTCGTCGTCAAGCGGAGCGTAGCTCAAGTTGAGCGAGGCTTCCACGCTAATGTCTACGCCCTCCGTGCCAAACTTTTCCAAGCGGGTGCGTTCATCGCGCAGTTGAGCAACGTAATGGGCGGGGTCAAGGTCTTGATTGACTTCGAGCAAACTGGCGGCGGCGCGCAGGGCAAGAGGCAGGTAGCCGCAGAGATTTGCAATTTCTACCTCGGAGAAACCCGTTTTCTCCAAGAAAACGGGTTTCTTCTCCCGCAAGCGCGGACAAATTTTTTCTAACAGCTCTATCGAATCTTTCTCCGAAAGAATCTCAAGGTTGATCGGATGCAAACCGGGGAGGGCAAAATGAAAACGCGAGGTGACGAGCAAGAAGCACGACGACGGCGGGACGAGCAGTTTAATCTGCGCCGAATCTTTGGCGTTGTCTAACAGCACGATGGCGCGTTTGTCGTGCAAGATCGAGAGATAGGCATTGTGCAACGTAACTTCGTCGTCGGGGAATTTTATGTCGGGCGGGTAGAAGGCGCGCAAAAATTTTTCTAGCGCCTCGCGCGGCGTGATCGGTTGATCGCCCGCGCCTCTGAGGTCAATAAACAGTTGCGCCTCAGGATATTGATCACGAATGGCGTGAGCGAAGACGACAGCCAGCGCGGTCTTGCCCACGCCGCCCTGCCCGCGCAAGCCAGAGATGTGCGCGCCTTTTTCGTTTGCTTGCCTGAGCAGATCGTCTAATTCTTTTTGGCGACCGACGAAGTCGGCTTCGGGTGAGGGGAGTTGATGGAGAGAGTAGGCGATGGGCGTGGGGGCAGATTGCGTGATGGTGAGATCGCGCCCCGCGATGTTGCCTGTGTTAAAGGTGTTGCCGTCACTGATGTTGACGCCGCCGCTTTGGTTGTCGCTCATACTTCCCTCCACGCCTATTTAATCATGAAAGAGAGAATGATGCGAATGTCCCTCACCCCCGACCCCTCTCCCGAAAATAAAAACCAAAGGCATTTTCGGGAGAGGGGAGATGTTAGTGATTTTGGCACTCTAATCCGCTAACGAACTTTGTTATGAACTTCAACCGTGAGCGCGTGTGCGACTCCCGTGGCGCAAATTGGCAATTTGCGCTACAGAGGCACAAAACGAAATACGCTTTAGAATCATCTCATGCCCCTCTACCAAGATCATCGCTCCCATCTCAACACCATTATCAAAGCCGCGCTTGAGGCGGCTGACCCGTCGCGAGCGGTGAAAAAATTTTTGTCGCGCGAAGATGTGCGTGAGGCGAAACGAGTCTTCATCGTCGGCGCGGGCAAGGCGGGCCTGGCGATGGGTGAGGCGGTGATGGAGATTGTGGGGGAGAAGTTTGAGGGTGGGGTGGTGAGTGTGTCTAGTGTAGAGACGCTCCGGCGGAGCGTCTCTGCGGTGCAGACTTCCGAAGTTTTAAAAACTTCGGAAGTCTTCTTCGTGATAGGCGGTCACCCCAAACCAACCGAAGGAAGCATTGAAGCGGGCAAAGCGATTGCCGAATTGTTGAAGGACACGCGCGAAGATGATGTGGTGATCGCCGTGATCAGCGGCGGCGGGTCGGCGTTGATGGAGTTGCCAGGAGAGAGGATGACGTTAGATGATCTGCGCGAATTGACGGAGCTTATGTTGAAGAGCGGCGCACCGATTCAAGAATTTAATTGCGTGCGGAAGCATCTCTCACGCATCAAGGGCGGCGGGTTGGCGAAGATGGCGTATCCAGCAAAAGTGATCGCGCTGATACTCTCTGATGTGATCGGCGATCCGTTGGACGTGATCGCTTCGGGTCCGACGGTGGGAGATTCGACGACGGTGGAGGAGGCAAAAGAAATTTTGAGAAAGCGAAACGCGCCGAAAAAATTTGAGGCGATGTTACACGAGACGTTGAAGCCGAATGACAAAGTTTTTGCGCGCGTGGAGAATCGACTCGTCGGGACGAATCAGTTAGCACGAGAGGCGGCGGCGCGGGCGGCAAGGGAGTTGGGGTTTGAGGCGGTGGTGAGTGAGAGGGTGATTGAGGGAGAGGCGAGGGAATGTGCAAGGGAGGTGATAAGGGAGATAAAGGAAATAGGGGAAATAAAGGAAAGGGCGTTGATCTACGGCGGTGAGGCGACAGTGACAGTGAAGGGAAATGGAATCGGAGGGCGCAAGCAGGAGTTTGTGTTGAGCGCGGCGATTGAGATGAAGGGTTGGGAGAAAGAGAAAATTTTAGTGGCAAGCTTCGGGACGGATGGGGTGGATGGCATGACGGCATCCGCCGGGGCATTCGCTACAAGTGAGACGATGGCGACCGCCGTTCAAAAAAAGATCGATCCCAACATCTCACTTGAGAACAATGATTCGCACACGTTCTTCAAAGCCGTTGATCAATTAATTGAGACGGGCGCGACGGGGACGAATGTTAACGATGTGGTGATCGCCTTGATTTATCCACATAAGACCTAGCAGGTCTTAAAGACCTGCTAGGTCTCGTGATTGACACAGACGGTTTTTAACGGTAACTTATTTTTAAATTCTCTCAAGGAGGAGAACATGAAACTAAAATCTGTTTTGATGTTAAGTGTTGTGATGATGTTGGTGTTGGGCGCGTGCGCCACGCCGACCACCGAAGCGCCGAAGCCGACCGAGGCGCCCAAACCGACCGCAGCGCCGCAGGCGACCACCGCGCCGACGCAACCGCCTGCACCCACCGAGCGACCCAAGACCCGTCTCTCGATTGCCACGGGCGGCACGGGCGGCGTGTATTATCCGTATGGCGGCGGCTTGGCAAGCCTGATCAGCAAGAATATCAAGAACGTCGAAGCGGCGGCGGAAGTGACTCCGGCATCGGTGGACAACATGAAACTGATCGGCGCGGGCAAAGCCGACTTGGCGTTTGTGTTAGCCGACACCGCCTACGATGCTGTGGAAGGTCGCGGCTCGTTTAAAGATGGCGGCAAGATCGCCGGACGCTCGTTGGCAGTGTTGTATTCCAACTACATGCACTTGGTGGCGACAGAAGATTCGGGAATCAAAACCGTTGCCGATCTTAAAGGCAAGCGTGTGAGCGTGGGCGCGGCGGGCAGTGGCACAGAAATTAAAGCCAACCGCGTGCTCGAAGCCTTTGGCATTGACCCCGAAAAAGATATCAAGCGAGAACGACTCGCCGTCGCCGAGTCGGCGGGCGCGATGAAAGATAAAAAGATTGACGCCTTCTTCTGGGATGGCGGCTTGCCCACGGCGGCGGTGCTTGATCTCGCCGCAACGCCCGGGCAAAAAATTAAATTCATCAGTCAGGCTGACGCGATTGACAAGATGAACGCCAAGTATGGTCCCTTCTACTTCAAGCTCACCATTCCCAAAGGCACATATGCCAATCAGGACGCCGATGTAGATGTGGCTGGCACGGCGAACTTGCTCGTCGTCAACGAGAAGTTCGACGAGTCGCTGGCGTACGACATTCTCAAGATGATGGTGGACAAGCAGAGTGACGTGGCGTTGATCCACGCCGAAGCCAAGCGCTTTGGTTTGCCGCAAGCGACGGTTGGCTCGTCCATTCCGTTCCATGCGGGTGCGATCAAGTTTTACAAAGAAAAAGGCATCACGGTTAAATAGGCAACTGAGAAACCCGCTTTCTTGGAGAAAGCGGGTTTCTAGGAAATAAAGGAAATGAAGCAAACGGGCGCGCAAGTGATTCTAATTTGCGCGCTCGTTTTTTTATTCCTCATCATGCCGGTAGATGTGATCGACGTGCGCGACGAAAGCGGCTCGCGGATTTTTTGCGCGAGCGGTGACACACGCTACCTCTCGCGCAACTCGATCTACGGTGTCACCGTCTCAGAAGCGTGGGCAATACATTCAGGGGTCATCACCATCGTCCGCGTCAGCAGCACGCCCAGTGTGTTGGATTATTATGGGATCGAATCGTATCGCGTTGACGCCGATGGAACGGCGAGCGGAGCACCGAAAGACTTACACTATAATGAAGTGCGGATGAAAGTGACGGCGAGAGGGGAACAGTTATTAGTAATTGGTAATTGGAAATTGGAGATGTCAAAGAACTTTGAGGAGGGGACGGTGTTGATCATTAAACCGCGCAGAATGATTCGAATCATCGCTTGTGTACTATAACTGGGCTTACGCAAAACACGTCAGCGTCATTGCGAGTCTTCGAGAAGCAATCTCCAAACGTGACCGAGATTGCTTCGTAAAGAACACTCGCAATGACGTGAGCGATTCAATAGAATACGAATCCGGGAGCATCCATGTCTGAAGAAAAACCTGTCATCATCGAAGAAAAAGAAATCGTCCCCGTCATTGACCAAGAAAAAGCCGAAGAGATCATCGAACAATTTGAAGGCGCGACGCGCATCCTGAAGGGACCCATTGGATTAGGAATCTCATGGATCACCGTTGCGCTTTCTGCCTTTGCGCTTTATGGCGCCGTCGGGATTGTGCCTCAGCAATACATGCGGGGTATTCATCTGGGGATTGCCCTCGCTCTCGTTTTTCTTCTGTATCCCGCCCTCACCAAAGACAAAGAGTGGCGCCAAAAAATTGGCGTCAGCGATGTGATTCTCGCCGTGTTAAGCGTCATCGCCATCGGCTACATCTTCGTAGATTTCGACAAATTTATTTATCGCGCCTCGCTCCCCAACAACACCGATATGGTCTTCGGCGGTTTGCTGGTGCTGCTGATTCTCGAAGCGGTGCGCCGCGCTGTTGGCTGGCATCTTGCCGCGCTCATCGGACTCTTTTTCATTTACGGTCTCACCGGCTCGCGCGGCTTGATCCCCATTGACCTACCCGGCGCGTTTGGGCATCGCGGCTACGAACTAGATCGACTCATCGGGCATAGCTACATGACGCTCGAAGGCATCTTCGGCATCCCGCTCGACGTGTCGTCGTCGTTCACCATCTTATTCACCATTTACGGCGCGATACTCGATTACTCGGGCGCGGGAAAATTTTTTGTGGACTTTTCATTTGCGGCATTGGGCAGCAAACGCACCGGACCCGGGCGCGTGGTCACGCTCGCTTCGTTCCTGTTAGGCGGTCCGTCGGGCAGCGGAGTCGCCACCACCGTCACACTCGGCTCCATTGCTTACCCGATGTTGAGGAAAGCCGGATACGACAAAGAATCGGCGGGCGGCATGTTAAGCGCGGGCGGCATCGGCGCGGTACTGTCGCCGCCGGTGTTGGGCGCAGCCTCCTTCATCATCGCCGAATTCCTCAAGATCAGCTATCTGCAAGTGATCGCCATGTCGCTCGTGCCAACCCTACTGTATTACTTGGGAATCTTTTTGATGATCGAACTCGACGCGCGCAAGTTCGGCATCCACGAAGTAAAGATCGAAACGCCGCCGATGAAAGAGTTGCTGCTTAAATACGGCTATCACCTGACGTCGTTGTTCACCATCGTCATCTTCATGATGTTCGGCTTCACCGCTATTCTCTCCGTGTTCTGGGCGAGCGTGGTGGCGTTTGCCTTGAGCTACGTGCGGACGGAGACTCGACTCACGCCGTCAAAATTATTCCGCGCGCTGGAGACGGGCGCAAAGCAAATTCTCTCGGTCGCCATCACCTGCGCCGGAGCGGGCATCATCATCGGCGTGTTCACGCTAACCGGACTCGGTCTCAAACTTTCGGGCATCATCATTGACCTTGCCGGGTCGAATCTGTTTTTGGGTTTGGTCTTCACGGCGCTTGCGGTATGGGTTTTGGGGTTGGCGCTGCCCATCACGGCATCGTACATCATCGCCGCAGTCATGGCGGCTCCCGCATTAATTAAATTGGGCGTGCCGGATTTTGCGGCGCACATGTTTATTTTTTACTACGCGCTTCTCTCAGAAGTGTCACCGCCGGTTGGGTTGTCGCCATTCGCGGCGGCGGCGATCACCGGCGGCAACCCTTACAAGACCATGATGATGGCTTGGAAGTACACGCTGCCGGCATTCATCGTGCCGTTCATGTTCACACTTGCGCCCGAAGGCAGAGGCTTGTTGCTGCAAGGCGATTGGATCAATATCCTCTTCGCCACGATCACGGCAATGGCGGGCATCACCGCATTGACGACAGGCGTGGGCGGGTGGTTATTGCGAAGGACAGGTTGGGTCGAGCGAATCGTCTTAGTGATCGCCGGATTGCTGTTGACCTATCCCGCGACGAACTTGGATGTGATCGGTTTGTTGTTGTTTGCGGCTGTGCTGACGTATCAGTATGTGTTGAATCGAAGAGAGAAGACGGCGACGGCGTAAAGCAAAATAAAAACACCGCGTGTTTCGCAGAGCGAACACGCGGTGTTTTGTTTTACGATGTTCGTGTTCGCAACTGCCGCGCGACGATCACGATGCCGATCAGCAAGATTGCGGCGATGATCATCGTCGGGATGCCGACATCTTCGGCGAAGCCGGTTTCGGGCAAGCCGGTGGGGGTCGGTGTGCGCGTCTGGGTTAAATCAACCGCGCCGCCGCCGATGCCGGAAGCCGAGGTGCCAGTGCCGGGTGTGCCGGGTGTTGAGGTGGGTCGCGTGCCGGTTGGAGTCGCCGTGCTGAGACTCACAATGCGCGTCGGGGTGCGAGTATCCACACCACCACCGCCGATACCCGGAGTCAGTGCCGCGCCTGTCGCCAAAGTCGCGCCGCCGATTCGTGTCGGCGTGCGGCTGGGGGTCGGACTCGGTCCGGGTGTGATGGTTGCCGCCGCAAGCGTTGGCAATTCCGTGGCGGCTAACACCGGAGTGTTGGTAGCAACCAAAGGAAGCAGTGGCGGCAGGGTCGGCGTTTCTGTTGGCACAGAGGTCGCCGTCGGCGGGTTCGCCGTGTTCTGGGCATCAATCGCCACTTGAGCATTCGTCGCCGCAATCGCCGCCACTTGAGTCTGGCGCGCAGTAGATTGAGTAGGCGCAAAGACCAACAAGTAACCCACAACGGCTACCACGCCGCACAAGAACAGCGCGCCCAAGCCAATCGCCACAAAGATAAACGTCCGGTTGGACGAACCTTCGGATGCAGTCGCCTCTTCGTCTTCGTCTAGAATTTCTTCGTCGTCAGTGAATTCTTCTTCAGTAGGATCAGTCATATCGTATTTCTCCTCACTTAATTAAGCGCGTATTTTATATCGTATTTAAAATCGCGCCACAAGCGCAAACCAGACCCGAAGGGTTTACAAAACCCTTCGGGTCTGGTTACGAAACCCTTAGGGTCGTGTTAGGTCGTAATCACTCTAACACTTCTAAATTCTCCAGTGGCACAAAAATCGTCGCGCCATCTGCTTCGAGATACGCGCCCATCCCTTGAATGCCGCTAAGAAATGTATACGGACGATCCGGAATGGATCGGATCACGCCAACGACTCCGGGATAGGGAACGCGCAGCACACGCACTTTGCGACCCACAGATAACTTTTGCCCTTCAGCCGGTTGGGGCGGCGGCGTGTAAGGCGTGGGCAATGGAATAATTATTTCCGGGCGATGCCCCGTCCAACGATCTGCCGGACGCGCGTCAAGGAACACTTCGCGTCCGTCCTGGCTTGCCAACAAAGTCCACAAGGGTTCAGCCATCGGGCGTTTGCCAAATCCTTCGGTCACCACTATCGGATAGGACATAGAGCGCGCAACCGGGATCGACGCCGAAGGGATGCCGCCGACAACCAAGCCTTTCACCCGCGCCTTCTGCGCCGCCCGTAACACGGCGTCATCCGCCAACCCGCCAACGAGGATCGAGTCAGTGCAACTTGCGTCTAATAAAGTGACGTCAATCAGCCCGCCGCGATCATCGGAGATCATTTTTAATAAGCCGATTTCCTCTTTACCCGATCCCCACACACCCTGCACCAGTGACGCCGTCGCTTCAATCGTGATGCCTAATTCCGGAGTCACGCTGATCACTTGCCCGCCAAATCCGGCGCGCACTTCAACAACATGACCCAACGACTCGAACAACAATCGCCCGCCCTCCACCGTCACCACTTTACCGCGCGCGGGCGCCGTCACTTTGTTGCCGCCAAACATGCCAGCCTTCAACGCCAACACTTTGCCTTTTTCCACTTCGGTGTTGGGCTTCGCTTTGATATAGTGATCCACCTCTTCCGGCTTCACGCCAAAGCGCCGTGACAGATCGTAGATAAAGTGTTTGCCTGGCGCGATGGCTTTAGCGATAACTGTCGTCGCCTCTACACGCACCCCTTCGTCCACGATGACGTAGCCCGCAGTGGGCAACATGCGCTCGCGGCGAAGGGTGGCTAAGGGAAGAGCGTGAGTTGTTCCGGGAATTATCATTGCAAGAATTAGACCAGTTATAAATTAGATTGACATTCTGTTATGCCTGCCCTATAATCAAAACAGAATCTACTTAAGGTGCTTTGACAGTACCTATTCAGGTTCTTTGATGAGTAGTCCCCGCGCTGGGGACTGCTCTTTTTTTAATTGTCCGGGTCTTCGTCTAGATAAAGTTGTGCTTCTTGCATTTTGTAAAAGCCATAGAGTGGATTACCCTTATCATTGAGTAAATCATCCATTGTTTTTCCATGAACAATTTGATAGTAACGTTCAATGGCAGATAAATAGACGTCACCCTTTGGGACACCGTTAATCAAACGGTTTTGTTCGTATTGCCGTACAACCGATGCCGCTAAATCGGCGAGTTGGATACCTGGAGTTACTTTTGAATCTACAAATAGAGGAGTGTCTACCACTCGACGAAGAACATTGTTGAATTCTGCCACTCTAAAAATATAGTTGCTGATACTTGATGCCATGTTCATGCCTTGAACATTCATCCCATTGCCATCATAAACTAAAACAGCTTCCTGATTGGTTTTTTCTGCCAAAGCATTAATTCTTTGCAATAAGAAGGCATGCGGTTTGGGCAGATAATCTTTTGGTAACTTCAAAGGGCGTGTAGGGCGAGGAACGATAATAGCAAATGTGGTAATTTCTAAACTGGCTAATACGCTAAAGACTCTCTCTACAAGTTCTCTTTTTTGTTCAATGCGCGCAAAGGTTCTACGATTGAGCAAATCCGCAGCCTTAAGTTCTCGCATCATTTCATTTCCTAAAATCAATTTTTCTATACTGTATAGTTGGCGACTTACTCCCCTATGCACTCTTTCGGGCATACAAACTGCGAACAATATAGAAATTGGATTTGAGTCTTTAGGATGTATTGAACCACTTTCATCAATGAAGGCTAACACTGACTTTCTCCCGTGAACGAATTTGCGTAGTGATCGTAATTTGCGATGCCGGCAACAAAGAATAGATTGCCCTTGTTCTAACTTCTATCTTTCACGTTTCGTATTCTCCCAACACGTTGCACCATTTTTTCACCGCTTCGATTCGCTTGGCGGGTTGTTTGGGGAAGACGATGGGGCGGCCTCGGGCGTCAATAATCAAGCCGACGGTGCCACCTTTGATCGTGATCGTTTTAGAAGTCCCCGCGCCGAACCCGGCGTCAAATCCGCTATAGGGTTGAATGTTAACTTTCGCTTCGTCACCAACGGGCAGAGGGATGACTTGCAGCGTGCCGAATTTAATCTTGAGATCAACTTTCTCGCCGTTCTTGGGTTCTACTTTAATCCGCGCGACTTCTTGACCGGGGCGCGCCTCGCCGACGAGCGAGATGGCTGTGCCGAGATTTAAGAAACTGCCCGACTCCATTATTTGCACGGTGGCGGTTGGGTTGAGGGCAGAGACCACGCCCAAGGCGGGCGCGAGGTTATAGGTGTCTAAAATAAGATTCGTCACGCCGCACGGTTGAAGTCCGTCGAGGACGATGAGCGCGGCTTGCCCGTGCTTGGGCGCGCGAGTCAGCACCGCGCCATCAATGAGTATGTTGTCGAAATACGGCGTGAGGCTGGGTCCGCTGCCTTTGACGGTGTCCGGATAGATTGGCAAAGCAGAGGCGAGAGTGATCTGCAAACATTCGCGGGCGAGAGCGTGTTCGAGGTAGAGATCGTCTAACTCTTGCGGCACGGTAGCTGGCGCGAGTGATTTGTTGTAAATGTAATCGCGCATGATGTTGGGCGAAACTTCACGCGGCAGCCAACGCAGCAGACGATCTAACGTTGTGTGGTGAAGGACGCTGACCGCGTTATGCCCCACGCCAATATCGGGGCGAGTCATTAACGACAGTCTGCCGCGAAACGATGCGGCGAGTGACGTTGCCGATGATCCAATGTCAACGCCGAGCGCGCCGTTATCGGATTTGTAGAGGCGGTTCAAGTAGTTGACGACGAAGCCTTGCGCTTGCGCCGTCGGCAGCACGCTTCCGCCCCAACGGGCGATCTCCGAATATCCGGCGATGCGCCCGATGCGGACGTGTTCGTAGAGGGTGCTGAGTTGACGGCGCGCCGGGTCAATGTTTTCTCGATCCAGTTCGGGGCGCATGTTTTCGGCTTCGGTGACTTCACACAATCCTTCGAACCGTTTTTTCACGTCGGCGCGGATGTCGCGGTTGCCACTGTAGAGGACTTCGGGGCGTTTGTTTTGCGGCATGAGGCGGATCGCCATAATGGCTGTATCCACTAAACGCAGCACGGCGCTCTTCGATCCATGCTCGGTGCCACCGGCGATGAGGAGGATGTCGGGCTTGGCGGCGAGGAACGAATCGATCTGTTGTTCTTCGCGGCGGCGATCACCCAAACTAAAAACTTCGACGACTTTTAAATAATTTGACCCGGCAACTTTTTGCGCGGTGGCAACCGAGACGCTGGGCATAAGACCCACCAGTGCCACGCGCAAAGCTTCCCCGGCGCTGGAGGTTGCCACGAGAGAGTCGGCGCCACTTCCGTCTGGCTGGCTGGGGATGATGATGTGTTCGGAGTCGTCGAGGAAGTTGCGTCCGGTCACTTCACTTAATTGATCGAGCGCTTGGCGCACACCTTCGCCCATATCGTTAAAGGGAAGTTCGATAGTGGTGCGGGCTTGACCCGAAGCGACGAAGCGAAATTCGCCACCGACAATATCTAACAACGCAACGCGCGTATAGATATTGCCAATGTCAACAGCGAGGAGAGAGTCGGTGGGGGGAGGCATTTAAGAAATGAACAATGAGACAATGAAGAATGAACAATGAGACAATGAACAATTTAAAATCCCAAATCCCAATTTCCAAAATCCCAAAAGGGCGAACGTTAATCGCTAAAACCCCAGTCGGCTCAAGAGGGTTGGGATGTCGAGAACAAAGTTATACAAGAACAACACGCGCTCGGTGAAGATGGCGAGTGTTGCCGCCAACGCTCCGGCGTATAACGCGGCGAGGGCAATGGTGATAAACGTTTGCCCGCCCCACGCCAATGGTTTAAGAAAAAGCGGGCGATCCGCGCGTCCACCCGGTATCGTCTGCGCGCTGTAAAAGAAATACATCAGGGTCAGGATCGTGCCGAGGATGATCAAGCCGCCGTTGATCAGATTTAAAATGAGAGTTAGCCCATCACCGCGCAGAGGATTGATCCACGTCGCTTGCACTTGCGGGAAGAGCGTGCCGCTGATCGCGCCGCCCACCGCCACAGCCGCGCCCACGCCCACCACAAACGCCATCGCCATGTTGCCGAAGTGCGCCACGCCCGCGCCAAGTTTAAGAGTGAGCATCAAACTTAATAGTATCGGCACGGCAACGCGCAGCAACGGCAAAGGATCACTCAGCACATTCGAAGCGGCGTTGACCGCGCCAAAAACCAAACGAGGCACGATCAACGATTGGATCAAGACGACGGCGGTGTAGCCTGCCGCCACTCCGACAAAAAGATGGATGGCGATTCGATACAACGGGTTATCGCCGACTAAATAGCTGAACACCATCAGCGTCAACAAGAACGCCGTGATGCCGCCCAGAGCGTCTAACACTTCGGGTTTCATTTCGCCGTGTGCCTCACACTCAAACTTCCGAAGTCTCGCAGACTTCGGAAGTTTTTCAACAGTCTCATTTCTTCTTCCTCACAACTTTCCTCTTCCCAACTTTTGCCGCCGCCTTCTTTGTCGCAGGCGCTTTGCCATTGGTTCGCTTGATCACCGGCTTCTCCGTCGCCGCCACTTTGGGTCGCGGCGCGGTGACGACTGCCTTCGCCGCCTCTTCCTGTTCGCGGCGACGGATGACGATCAACATCACCACACTCACCAACGCGCCAATCGCCAAGATCGCCGCAATGCCATTTGAGCTCAATGCGTACCCTTGCCACACGTCGTTAACGCGCGCGCTGTTCGCTTCCGCCAAATAGTTTGGCCACGCTTGCGAAAAGTCGCTCATAGCCAATTTGCGATTCACCGTGCGGCTATACACAATGACATCCGGCAATCGGGTGAGCAGTCCGATCAACTGCTTGTTAGAATAATAAGGATAGATCAACGGAGTCGAAGAGGCGCTGCTGATCGCCACCATCTTTGCCTTCGTCGGCGTGCCAACTTGTTCGATCCACCCTTGCGCCGTCTCTGCCGATGAGGCCGCCACCACAATCAACCCAAAATCGCCCACGCCGCTCTTCAAGTCGCTCAACAAAGTTTGATCCGTCCACAAACTTTTGCCCTGAACGAAATCGCTGGTCACAGTCTCTTGCGGATTCAAAACAAAATTTTGCAAACCAATAACGCCGCCGGGGATGTAACCCAAATGAATATACTTCTTGCCATACTCCTCGGCGAACCGCGTGTCTTTAACACCGCGCTCGCTCTCCACTTCGCGCACCGCTTGAATCAAAATTTCCTGCGCCATCACCGCGCCCATCGGCGACGAGCTGACCATTGCCACACGCACGTTGCGTTTAATAAGATGAAACACCACCGCCTTCACTGCCGGGTTTAACTCGTTGCTATACCCCACCTCATAATCCAGCGCCACCAAAGCGATCTGCTTCGACGATAGTTGTTTGTCAACGTAATTGTAAAAATCTAAACCCGGTTTCGAAAATAATTCCGGCGGCTTCACCACGTTAAAACTTGCCAGCGATGGCAGAATCACCAACGCCATCATCACCACCGCAATGAGCAAACGGTCTACCGCGTAAGTAAACTGCTCTTTCTTTCGCACACGCGGCACAACCACTTCCGTCTCTTCCTGAATAATCCGCGCAAAAATTTCGGCGTGCTTCGTCTGCGCGTCGGTCACAATCAAACGCTCCACCGATTCGCCCGGCTTGCCCGCCATCGTCATCACCGATTCGGCGAGCAGCGTGCCGCGCATACCCGCCAACGGACCCGCGCTCTCCTCGTGATCCATCCCCATATCCGCTTGCGGCGCATGTTCGTCCACCGGCTTCATAGACTTCAACCAACTCGGCAAGCTCGCACCCGACAAGTCTTTAACAATGGGTTGAGCTCTCGGCTCTACGGGAAGCGATGAGAGTTCGGAAAAATCCGGAAGGATCGCCGCGCCCGAAGCGGCAGCAGGCGGAGAGACCGCCGACGGAAACGACTCTAAACCCGATGGACGCAACGCATCTAACCAACTCGGTAAGCCCTCAACCAAATTGCGATCTTCCGGTCCCAACGTAATCGCCGGTGAACTCGGCGTTGTAGGCGAAGCAGGTTGAGGAGCGATCCCTTTCAACCAATCGGGCTCGTCAACGCCACCAATGTCACTTTTCAGCGGCGATGTCTTCGGTTTCGAGTCAAACGAACCCAGCCAATCCGCCGCGCCTTGTATCGCCGCGTTGCTAGAAACATCCGGCGGAGCGCCGCTCAACCAATCCAACGAATCTGACTCGGAAGACGTTGATGGCGGAGGCGCGGTGGGTGAGTTGAGTGACGACATCCAATCCAGTGAATCTGTCGGCGGCACATCGGCTGGCGCAGCAAGCAACCAATCACTCATACCCTCTATAGAAGCGGCAGGTGACTCGGACGAGAGCGACGACAACCACTCTAACTCATTCGTGGAAGATGCTGGGGATGATGTGGAGGTGGCAGGTGTTAATGGAGGCGCCTGACTCGGCGCGGAAGATGATAACCAATCGGGCAACGACTCAGGTGTCGCCGACTCTGGCTTGTTGAGCAAGATGCTATCTTGCTCTACGGTTTGAGCAGAGGGCGTCATCCATTCCGGCAACTCAGAATCTTTTGAGGCGTCGGGGGCAGATGACTTGTTGAGCAAGGTGCCATCTTGCTCTACTATGGGAGCGGAGGGCGTTGACATCCAATCAGGCAACGCCGAATCTTTAGGCGCGTCCGTTTTAGAAGTTGCCAACCAATCGAGTGAGTCATCCGGTGTTGTTGCCGGCGCTGTTGTTGGGATAGACGACTCGGTTAACCAATCCGGCAACGCCGAATCAGCCGAAGGCGTTAAGGCAGAGGGTTCGTCAGTCGTCGAACCTTTAATCCAATCCGGTATTTCCGAATCAGACTCGCTTGATGGCGCAAGCCACGAGGGCAAAGTGGAAGTTGAAGGCGGAGGCGTTGGGGGTTCAGGTGTTTTGAATGGAGGAAGAGGTCCCGTACGCGCACGGCGCAACAAGCCGCTATCTATCTTGGGTTCTTCCGTAACTGGAACTGGGGGCGGGGGCGTTTCTGGTTCGGCGTGAATCTGTGACAACCAATCATCCGCCGCGCCGTCTTGCTCGCTCGCCGCCGGAACAGAAAGATCAACGTTGTCACTCGCGCCCAAGCGTGAGAGCCATTGATCGGTTTTACCTGAATGACCAACGGGTTCTGAATCAGGCGGCGGCAGAGTCGGAGACGATTCATCTTGTGCATTGAGTCGCGCCAGCCAATCACTCGCGTCTTCGGTTTGTGCGGTTTGCGGTTCTTCTTCAGGTGATGATGCAGGCGCAGACGAATCCGCTTGCAAACGCGCCAGCCAATTATCGGCGTCGGGTTGCGCGGCGGGTTGAGAAGAAGATTCATCTTGCGCGTTTAGCTGCGCGAGCCAATCACTGGCGGCATCTACCGAGGAAGTTGAAGGTGTAGAGGCGGCATCCCCTTGTAAGCGGCGCAGCCAATCGTCGTCATCTGCCGCTGGAGGGGCGGGCGCGGTTTTTTCTGCGGCAGGTTTGTTCCAATCGGGAATATCCAACATGCTGGTCGGAGGCAGGGTGAGCGGTTTGAGGCGCGCGCCGCAAAACTGACACTCGTCGCGCGTATCAGGATTCATTTTGCTGCACATCGAACAACGAATCTCTGCCACGTTATTCTCCGTACGGACGATCCACGCCGATGATCACGCGCAGTCCGGTCGTGATGGCGCCGAGGGCAACGCCGAGCAAAATTCCGCGCGCGCCCGCCAGAGCCGGCACTTGCACGATCCATTCGCGGGCGTCGCCGAGAATCGGGACGAGGGGCGCCAGACCTAAAATGAGGACGAGTGAGACGAGGACGAACAATGCCGCCGAGAGATTGCGGCGTTTGCGGATGAGCCGCGCGCCGGCCATGATCATCACGATGCTCAGCACGGCGAGGAGTGAAGTTTCTATGGGCGTTTGAATGTAGAGGAAGATGAAGCGAGCCAAGTCGCGCATGGTTTGAGCGGCGTTGAATTGCGCGTTTGCTTGTCGCGTCATGTCGAGAAGCGGCGGGAACAACCCCATGCCGAGCGCAAAAATAAAACCTAACAACAGAACAATGCTGTAGACCCAACCGCGTTTGAAGCTGGCAAATTTTTCGATATGCACCAAAACCAGATTCAAGATGCCGAGCAGCAACGCAATCGCGCTGAGAGTCGCCGCCCAATCTACTAAGAGTGATTTGACGATCTCTAACGGACCGAACGGCACGAAGTAAGCGATGAGCGTGACCGCGCCGACAGAAATGGCGATGAGCACCGGCAAACGCATTTTCATGGAACCACCGTCACTCCGATGAGTTTGAGCGCGACACCACCGAGTATCGCCAAGATGACGAGTAGGCGCAGAACATCTTGCGCTTGCAAACTTGCTTTATGAAACGGTTTGCCGCCGACGAGATACGCGCCACTGGCATACACGTCTTCGCCGATCAACACATTGTCTGCCGAGACGTAGGCGGCGGCTTGGGCTTGCACGTCGTCCGTGCCGATGATTAATTGCGCGTCTTCTTGACGCGAACCGGCATCCGCCATCAATGCCACTTCATTTCCGAATGTGCCGATGAGCAAACTGGCGGTGACGTTTTCATCGCTGAAGGTAGACATGACACCTGCGGCGTACGAAAGAGGAGTCGCGCCCGCCATGCGTCCGCCGAGATGATCGTAACGATCCATTGCGTTGAGTTGGGTGTAAGCGCGGCGCAATGCGTCTTGCGCCAAGAATGCGGATGAACCATCGCCGGTGGTGATGACGGGAGGTAGATCGGAAAGGGTCGCCGACTCGGCAATAATATCTAACACGGTGAGGCCGGCGAGGGCGGCGGTTGTTTTTTGTGTGCCAATTGCCCCGTTGCCCAGCGAGACGTGAATCCGTTTTCCGTTTTCAACCGCTTCACCGATTCGTTGCGGCAGGTCTTTATACGCACCCACGTCGCGCAGCACAGGCGGCTCCCCCGTTTGCTTCGCCCAAAACCAAAAGGCGAAGATCAGGGCAATCGTCAGAGAGGCAAAACC
>JACRLA010000207.1 GCA_016215145.1 Chloroflexota bacterium | reverse complement strand
TCTCGATGAGCTACTATGAGGCAGGGCACATGATGTACATTCACATCCCGTCTTTGAAAAAGATGAAAGAAGAACTGAGTGCGTTCATCAAGAATTCTGTGCCCAATAAATAATTTTTGTTAAACGCAGAACTGCGAGATTCTAAAACCCCGTGGACTTAAAACAAGATCAAAGAGTTTGTCAGAGCGTTGCGTTTATTATGAGGAAGGGTAATGATTATGGAGCCGAGTAAGTTTTTTACTCCCGAAGCTATAGCAACTTATGTTGTATTTCTGGCGGGTGTTGTAATTACCATAATTGGTTTTTTGGTTAGTCGGTGGTTGTCAAGACGGAAACCAGCCAAAATAAAGGTGGTAAAGGTTAGTGCAACCGTTTTGGTTAACATTGATCCAACTGTGAAAAGCGAAATCTCGATACTTTACAAGGGTCACCCCGTCGAATCGTTATATATGACTGAGTTCAAAATCCATAATGGTGGGTTGGATATTGTTGACAGTGTGAATTTGAAAATAGAATTCAAAGAAACAACAATATTGGATGTAAATAAAGTCGATCCAATACCATCTCGGGAAACATATCTTGAAATTCTTCCAGATAGCCTTATAGTTCGTTTCGCTTATATAAATCCACAAAGTTTATATAAAGAAAAAATTTCCCTACGTCTTTTTTCTCGTGAACCCCTGCAAGTTAATAAAATAGAGGGGGGAGGACGGGGATGGATCGTGGAATTTTTTGATTATGCAGATCTATTAGACCATATAGAGAAGGAGTTTGAACAAGCCGCAAGAACTCAAAACATTTTCAAGGCTTTTTATTTAGTCTACAAAATTATACGGGCATATCTAAATGTTTACGCGTAAAGATTAATGCCCGTAAAGATTCTTGGCAAACAATTTGGTGCAACGCCCACATCGATCTAAAAGGCCCATGTGGGCGTTCTCGTTATTTTGTTTCTCCAAACTTCTCCAAAATCCTCGCCGTGTGCTTCACCCCCTGCACAAAATTCTCGATCACCATGTTCTCGTTTGGCGCATGGGCGCGGGAGCCGGGGTAGCCAACGCCTGCCGTGATGATCGGCACTTTGAGCGAATCGAGAAAAACATAATTGGGTCCCGATCCGCCGATGATGGGCGAGACTATCGGTTCTTTGCCGTAGACTTCACGCGCGGTGTCAATTGCCAATTTGACAAGTGGATGATCGATATCGGTGCGACCCGGACGCTCGCCGCCCAAGAATTTAATTTCAATGTCGCTAAAGCCTTCGGCGTCGAGATGCTTGCGAAGTTTCTCTAAAACTTCTTCGGGAGTCTGATCAGGCACGAGTCGAAAATCTACTTTGGCGCTTGCCTGCGCGGGCAGAACCGTTTTAGAACCGGGTCCTTGATAGCCCGAGGTGAGTCCGCAGATGGTGCAGGTCGGCAAGAAAACTTCTTCGCGTCGCAAGTCAACTCCGCCTTTCAATCCTTTCAAGAAACCTTTGAGACCATAACGCTTGAGCATGTCCTCAGAATCGTCGGGCAAGGCGGCGAGCAATTCGAGATCGCGCTTCGTCGGTTGCTTGACGTTGTCATAATATCCGGGGATGCGGATTCGTTCATCTTGACCCTTCAACGTGGAAAGAGCCCAAGTGAGTCGCCATGCGGCGTTAGGGAAGATCGATCCGCCGAGTCCGGAATGAGCGTCGAGCGTTCCGGTTTGCGCGTGAAGTTCGACGTAACAGATGCCGCGCATCCCCAACGATTGATTCGGTCTGCCTTCGTGATTGACGCCGCCAAACTCCCAGACGCAGCCATCGGCTTTTAGCTTCTGCGGGTTGTGTTCCACAAACGGCACAATGTTGACGCTGCTGATCTCTTCTTCACCTTCGATCACAAATTTAACTTTGCACGGATAGCGTCCGGTCACGGCTTTGATCGCATCAAGCGCGGACAGGCGACATTGAATGTGTCCTTTGTCGTCGCTCACGCCGCGCGCGAAAAGTTTGCCATCGCGCAGAGTCGGCTCAAAGGGCGGCGAGTCCCACAGTTCAAGAGGTTCGGGTGGCTGCACGTCGTAATGGTTATAAAAAAGTAAAGTGCGATCACTCGCGCCGTCGGCTTCCCCGTAGACAATGGGATGTCCCTTCGTCGGAATCACTTCCGCTTTGAATCCGCGCGCGCGTAACATCTGCGCCACAAGTTCGGCACATTCCTTAATCCCCAAACCTTGAGCAGAGACGCTGGGCTGGGCGCACAACTTTTTTAATTCTTCAATGGAGTCGTCGAGATGATCTTCGATGTAATGATCTATTGCGGTGAAGTCGGTCATGGTGTTTGCCTTTCGTGTGAGGATGAGGAGATTATAATAGCGGAGAACAAAATCCCAAATCCCAATATCCAAATCCCAAAGGTGAATCAATGGAACATCGTTATCTCGGCAACAGCGGTTTGCAGGTTTCTGATATTTGTCTTGGCACGATGCAATTTTTGTGGACGACGGATGAGCCCAACTCCTTCGCCGTGTTGAACGCTTACGCCGAAGCGGGCGGGGACTTCGTGGACACCGCCGATGTGTATTCGCGTTGGGCACCCGGACTCAAAGGCGGCGAAGCCGAGACGATCATCGGCAAGTGGATGAAGGAAAGGGGCAATCGCCAAAACATTGTGCTGGCGACCAAAGTGCGCGGGCGAATGTGGGACGGAGCAAACGGCGAAGGGTTGAGTCGTTTTCACATCATGCGCGCGGTTGAAGAGTCGCTTCGACGTTTGCAAACGGACACGATTGATCTCTATCAAACGCACTCGCCCGATCTCAACACACCGATTGAAGAGACCATGCGCGCGATGGATGATCTCGTGCATCAAGGCAAAGTGCGTTATGTGGGCTGCTCCAATTACAACGGCTGGCAACTCATGGAAGCCATTCTCACATCACGTCAGGCGGGCATCGCCGACTATATTTCCATCCAACCGCATTGGTCGCTGGTGGAGCGAGAAATTTTTGAGCGCGATGTTTATCCCGTCGTCAAAAAGTTCAACATCGGCATCATCCCCTACAGCCCATTGGGTCGC
>JACRLA010000131.1 GCA_016215145.1 Chloroflexota bacterium | reverse complement strand
GAGTCTAACTGACTCTCGGTGGGCTCCGCTCAACAGAACCACGCTTCACTTAATCGTGGGATGGGTGTGGGCGGAGAAAAATTTTCAAACGCGGGCAGAGTGAGTCCGGCTGTTTGATACGCTAACGCGCAAATGGATTCAAAGGTGATGCCGATGTCTTCGGCGGTTGCCGCCGCCTCCTCCACCCGTTTGCTCACTGCGCGATGCAGTTCATCCATGCGCGGGTCGGGGTGCAACCAACGATGTTCCCCATTCGAGACCTTCAAGGTTTCAAAAACCTTGAAGGTCTGAAGCAACGCCGAATGCGGCGGCACGAGCAACCGAATCGAAAACTGAATCGGGTCAACTGCCTCAACCAAATTCAGATCGCGTACGCAGTTTAACAGATCGAGATAATCATCAAGCGTCGTCCACGGCGTGAAAGCGACAAGCGACGGACGGATGGGGATGCCGACTCGGCGCATGATGCCGATTGCCTCAAAAATCTGATCACGCGTGTGACCTTTATTCAATCGCGTCAGCACTTCATCGCTAAACGACTCAAACGCCGAGACCACAAACGCGCCGCCACATTCTTTAAATTCGCGCAGCGACTCTTGCTGCTCGATCAAATGTTCGACCTTCGCCGTAAAATCAAACGTGACGTGCGGAAACTCGTCGTGAAGCGCGCGAACAATTTTGAGTGAGTGTTTGGGTCCGTTCAAAAAATCTGGATCGCCGAAGGTGATGTGAGTCGCGCCTGCGTTCACTTGTTGGCGGATGTCTGCCATCACTACCTCAAACGGCACGATAAAAAATCGCCCGTTGTAGATCGGCGTGATGGGGCAGTGCAAGCAGGTGTGTAAACATCCGCGCGTGGCTTCGGTGTAACCGGCGATGCGATGATCGTCGCCGTCAATGTAGTGGGCGTATTTTTGCAGTGGTGGGAGCGTGCTGCGTTGCGGGGTGATAAAACGGAGACGGCGCAAGTAAGGATCGGAGTCATGTGCGCGCGTCGTCACGCCATCAATCTCCAATCTCCGATCTCCAATCTCAATTGCGCGAATCAAATTTAGTAATGGCTCTTCGTATTCCCCCGCAATGATCGAATCCCCAATCTCCAATAACCAATCTCTGTTCAACCACGCATAGTGTCCATAAAAACAAATATGCGCTTGGGCGTTGATCGCGCGGATGCGCCGCGCCGCACCTTCGCCGATTCGCAACGCGGTGTGCATCGGCACGGAGATGGCAATAAATTTTGCGCGACGGATCGATTCATCGTCAAGCGATTCGATTGAAAGATCAATCGCTGTTGCCTTGTAGCCTGCCTCACTCAACCACGCCAACGGCGAAGCGAGCGCAAGCGGCTGATGCCCCAACTCGTAACAGGCGATGAGCAAAATGTCGTGAGGGTCGCGCATTAAACCTTTGCACGCTGATGACGCATGATAAACGCTGAAGGGCGCCGAAAAAATTTAAACCGTTGAACGCTGATTCATTTTTAAATCAGCATTCCATTGTTCATTTGTCATTGTTTCATTTGCTTGGCGCGCCTTTGGTGGATTGTCCTTTGGTCGGCGCGCCCTTCGTGGATTGTCCTTCGGGCACCCAATCTTCCGGCAGTTGCGATCCTTCGCCGAAGAAAAAATCTTCCATCTGCTCCATCAAAAATGATTGGGCGTTGGGGTCGGCGAGTTTCAAACCGTAATGGTTGATGAGCAGAGTGGATTGCCCTTGCCACAAATCCCAACCTTGTTGCGAAACGTTCTCGAAAATTTTTTTGCCGAGTTCACCGGGGAAGGGCGGGCGCGGTAAGCCCGGCAATTCTTTGCCCAACTTTACACACTGCACGAGTCGAGTTGACATGATAGTATCTCCTTGTCACAATAGTTGCGGAAAGTGTATCACGAATGATGCGAATAATCTTTTTTGGAATGAACGGAGAATTTTCTTTGATCGCGCTGCGCGCGCTGTTGACTCGCGGCGCAAACGTGGTCGGCGTCGTCACCTTTGATGCCGCCGCGCCCGCCGACACCGTGCGTCAACTCCATCCCCAACATTTTTCTGATCTCCCAATGCTCCCCAGTTCTCCTTCACCCAATATCATTCACATCGCATGGCAGCATCACATCCCCGTCTTTTCCTTTAGTTCCTTCCTTTCCCCCACTTTCCTTTACGACCTTTCTCCAGATTTAATTTGCGTTGCTTGCTTCCCCAAACTTCTGCCTCTCTCATGGCTCGCCATTCCAAAACTTGGCTGCCTCAACCTTCACCCTTCGCTCCTCCCAAACTATCGCGGCATCGCGCCCATGTTCTGGCAATTTTATTATGGCGAGACTCGCACCGGTGTCACACTTCACTTCATGGACGACGGCGCGGACACAGGCGACATCGCCGCCCAACGCGAAATTAAATTTCCCGACGGCATCACCTCACGCCAAGCAGATCGTCTCACCGCACACGCTGGCGCAGAATTATTAATTGACGCATTGAATCAAAACCCAATCCCTCGCACACCACAACCTGTCGTAGGGGCAACCCTTGCGGTTGCTCCTATCTGGGCAACCGCAAGGGTTGCCCCTACACCTAAACCCAAAGATCGTCTCATCCCCGCCTCATGGTCAGCCCGCCGCGCTTTCAACTTCATTCGCGGCGCAGACGAATGGGGTCCCTTTGAAATTGACGTGAACGGTGAACGAATCAAAGTTCGTGAAGCGTTGAGCTACACGTTGGAAGAGCGAATGGAAAAAACAATTGAGGAGAAGAGTGGAGAGACAAAGATTCAATTTGTGGATGGAGTCGTGGTCGTTAAACCTGCGTAGGTCTGGCTTCGCCGATTTTGCCTTGTGTTGCCGTGATTTCAATCGCTTGAGTGTGTGATCACGACGAATAAAAACACTGAGTGTCTTCAAGACACTCAGTGTTTGATCTCCGAACGATAATACACAAACAACAACCCCGCCCCCATCGCCGTTAAAATGTGCCAGGCAGCATGACCCTGAATTAAACTTGTCGGCGCGCATAAGATTCGATCTCGATCCAAAATCCAGATCGTGTATGCGGCAACTAAACACCCTAACGCAAGATATAAAAACTTGCTCGCCACCTGCGGCTTATCTCTGCGCCGCACAAAGTATTCAAGTATCAGTGTGACGGCGATCAGCAAACCAAAAATTTGTTGGCGGATGCTCGGCGCGGTGTTGAAGATCACAACGGCAAGGATAATGTTGAAGATCACATAGACCACAACAAACTGTGCGCCGCTTAACTTTCGCAAGCGTGAGGCGTTGTAGAGGATGATGAAACTGGCATAGAGATACATGCCGAACCAATCGAACCAACGCCCGACTTCGGTCAGTGAACCATGATAGAAGAACGAACCCGCTCCAATGGCGATGACGGTAACACCGTAGGTGATCGGATACGCGCTCGAACTGATCATCAAGTTCTTTTCCCCGGTTCCTTTGTTTCCCCAAACGATCAACAATCCAATTAACACGTACGCCAAATTCGAATACGTATTGCTTAACTGCTCAATCGCTCCGCCGCGCGCCGCTTCGCAAAAGCAATTAGGGTAGCACGTTGCCCGCAGCCAATTCGCCCACGAATAATTTCCAAAAATTCCAAACCCCACGCCCGCAAGCGTGATGAAGGCGAAGAGGGCGATGGGGAGATTGTATGCGGCGATGTTTTTTGACATGAGTTGAAAACCGGAACGCTGATTACGCTGATAAAAACTGAATGTCGCTGAAAATTTTTATCAGCGTGTGTCAGGTAAATCAGCGCGTTCAGCGTTCTTGGTTTTAGTCTGAGATCATTAGTATCGCTATTTATTTTTCGTTTTCGTTTTTTTCTTTTTCGGCGTCGGCGGCGCGGGCGGCTTCTCTTCCTTCTTCCACTTTAAGCGCACGCTGTAGTTTGCCTCTGCCCCACCTTTACCAACGGCGATGTTGCCCAACTCGCCGCTTGCCTTGAGGCTGAACACCACTTCCATCTCGTCGGGCGGTTCGCTTAAGCCGCGCAGTTTGCTGACCAACAAATTGGACGATTTGCGGATGTTCTCCATCGCCGAATCAAAAGTTTGAGTCGCTTTCTCGGCGACATCCTTAACCGAGTCGGCAACACCGGCGCGGGTGAAACCGGTTTGCGATTTGGTGTCGCCAACGACTTCGATCAAAATTGTGCCGCCGCCTTCTAAAGGAAATTCAACGAAGTTAGCCATAGTGCCTCTCAATCTTTTGGATAAAGTTAAGTGTCAACTCTGCCGCGCGTTCCCATTCTTGATCCAACACAACGACGTGCGTGGAATGTTCGAGCCAGTGCATTTCTTTGATCTGCGATCTCACTTCGCTCAAGATCACTTCGCCGTTGCGTGGATCGATCACCACATCCAACCGACCCTGAATGTTGAGGATCGGTTGCGAGATGCGCGATAGGCGTTGGCGCGTCTCGCGTTGTAGATCGAAAAATTGGATCACGGCTTTGAGCGGGTTCACGGTATACGACTTTGTCCGCTCGTCGGT
>JACRLA010000227.1 GCA_016215145.1 Chloroflexota bacterium | reverse complement strand
GCCTTTGCTCCTCTTGTGGCAGATTTGGTCTTGATGTTGACATATTGGAGCAAAGGACTTTTTTCGTATATGTCCTCTGCCGCGCTGCCAAACATAGATTCAAGAACACGCTTAATCTGTTGTGTAAATTCGTGTTCCATTCACTTTCGCTCCATTAATCGCTGTTGCGTTGACACAGGTTTCTGATATGTTTTCAAATCGCGTTGAAGCTCTTCGCCTTTGTAGCGGTTTCTTATTTTTAAACGCCTGAGACCGATCTTGATGTATTCCTCTTCTATTTCGATTCCGATAGACCGTCGCCCCCAATTTTGGGCAACAGAGGATGTGGTGAAAGTGCCCGAAAAAGGATCGAGAATAATGTCATTCGGGTTAGAACTTGCCAGGATGATACGTTCAAGTAAAGCAACAGGTTTTTGGGTCGGGTGGTTTTCATATTCACCCATGCGATAACGAACCCGGGGGATTTCCCAAACGTTACCCGGTATCTTCTGCGTGTTGTAAAGAGATGGAATAGGTTTGCGATAGTCAATGAGTTTGCGTTTTGCTCCCGTCTTTGCCTCAACCAGAACACTGTCAGCGTTGAAAGTGTAATTATTTTTACTCTTCACGCAAAATAATATAGGTTCATACAGAGAGCCGAAATACTTTTTTGCCTGCACGCCTGAACTATCGTAAAACCAAATAATTCTTGAAAGAATATGCAGCCTCTCTTGTAAATAAATGTCGAAATAGGGCATAGCCTGAGTGGCAGCCATTAAATAGAAACTTCCCGTTGGGCTAAGTTTGTTGATGCATAAATCAAACCAACGATAACACCACTGGCGGTAGTTTTCATCCGAATCCCATTTATCTTTTCTACCGTTGAAATCTTTGCCGATATTGTAAGGTGGGTCGGCGAAGATTAAGTCAACAGAATTATCCGGGATGTTATTTGCAAGGACTTGTAAAGAGTCGCCCCAGAAAATCTTGTGACCATCTTTTTCAAATACTTCCGACATTAGCTCTCCGTTTCATCCGTTGACGAATCAAAATCGATTCGGCGGTCTATGCGATTCTAAAAACGCCTTCGGATCCACGTAATGTTGATACACACCGTTCACCTCTTTGCCGGGCCAGTGTCCGGGATTCTCTTTGAGGATGTTGGTGGTTGAGATGTCGAAGTGCAAATGATAGTTCGCGCCGGGTCCGCCGCTTTGACCGACGGAAGCAATCTGTTGCCCACGCGCCACGCGATCACCGACGGCGACGAGCATATCTTCGATGTGGGCGTAACGCGCGCAAACTTTTGTGCCATCGGGCAATGGATCATGTTCGATGATGATAATGTTGCGCCACACATCGCCGCGCCGCGCCGCCCACGTCACAACTCCAGAACCAATTGCATACACGGGTGCGCCCGCATCCATATTCCAACGCGGTTCATTTAAATTTAAATCTGCGCCGGTGTGATACGCGCCGTTGCCCGCGCTGTCGCCATACCAGCGAGCGTAACCATTGGCGTCTTTCCACGCGCCGGGCCAAATCTGCATCGTGAGTCGTTCTTCGGTTGTGCCAACGGGTGAGTCAAATCCGTAATCGGCGGGGTTGGTGAGGACGACAGGCTGCTCTTCACTCGAAGACCAACGCACTGCGCTAAAGACCACAGCCGCCGAGTGTTGATCGGAATAATCCACTTGATTGACTCGCCCCGATTCAAATTGCGCCGGATCGAGATCGTACACGCCGAGCGAGACCCATTCGGTGAAATAAATAGACTGGTCAATCGAAACTTTTTGTTCGATGCGTTGACCATCACGATAGAACACCACAAAATACAAAACCGATGAAGCGTCCGAGTTGTCGTTGGGGATGAACACTTCGATCTTGTAGCGTCCCGCGTTTGGCAACTGCGGCGTGTAACCGGCATACACATCTTGGCTCGCCGAAGTCAGTTTGTATTTTACGTTCCAACCATGCGTATCCGTAAATGTTTGCCAATTTGGATTCGGAGTGTATGCGCCGTCGGTGTAACCTTGATCGCCAGATCGAATGATGATCGCGCGTCCACCGAGTGTGGGATCGGGATCGGGGTCGGCGGGGGGTGGCGGCGTCACCGTTGTGGGGAACGTGATCCGTCGTGTCGCTTCATACTCGCGCGATCCCATCGTGCCGAGTCTGTAAATTGTTACGCCCGGGCAGCCGAGATCGTTGATTGCTTTGTTCGCGCCGTTGAAGATGTCATCGGGGTTAGCGCCGCCGTAGGCTTGCAGCATGGGGATGATCGGTTTGCCGATGTTGCCGATGGCGGCGTACATGTTGTCGAGTGCAGAACCAATGTCAATTCCAAAATCTTTGTGGTAAACCATCGGATGCAAACTTTGAACATGCGGCAGCCACTCGTCAATGTAAATGTGTTTGGGGTGCGCGCCGCGCGCGTCGAAGTTGAGACCGAGATGAAGGTCGGGAGCGATGCCCGCGCGAATTTTTTGAATCAGGTCGCGCGCCGAGTCGGCGCCACCTGAGAAGTAGCCGGGTCCGCTTTCCACATCAAGCAGCATCGAGCGCACTCCGCTTGTGTTGCACGTCTCGCGCACACGGTTTGCTTCACCATTAACGTTCTGACCTTTAAGCACAACCCACGCGTGAAACTCAAGCCCGAAGTTGTTGAGGACGTTGACCCACTTGGCGATGTCGCTGAACGAGTTGATCGCCATTTGAGTCTTTTTATCGTACTTGCCCTGCCAGTCTGCGCCGTCGGCAGTTTTGACGAAGACGGCTTGCGCGTTGGGCATTTGGGTCTTGATCGTTTGGGCGAGTTGCTCGATAGAGTTCTCGCCAACCGATTGACCCGTCCAATAGATGAGACCGATTTTGTGATCGTAAGGTGTGGGCATAGTCGTTTACTCTTCTTCGAAGTTCATTCTACTTTAGCTAACACCGCAAGTCAAAAATTACGGCAACAAACTATACATAATTGTATTGTATTTCATCGCCCAAGCAAAATGGCGTGCGCCGTTAGCGTCTACCCATAACTGCGGCGACGTTGAAGCATTGAGCAACACGTCGCCCGTCGCAATTTGAAGCGGCGGCGCCCACGAGCCGTTGGCGTTTTGGCGCAAGTAGCTGGTGCGGGTGAGGACGTGCGCCAGTCCTTTCGAATCGATCACCAATGATGTGCTGCTCGATTCAAAATCTATATTCAACGATGTGGGCGCAGACCAACCTCTGTCTTTGCTCCACACGCGATACGAATTTTTGAACAAGGCATGAACGCGCCCTTGCGAGTCGGCGGCGAGCGCGCGAAGTTCGTCGCCCGATGTGATGATGG
>JACRLA010000226.1 GCA_016215145.1 Chloroflexota bacterium | reverse complement strand
CTTTGCGATGGTGCGCGGTTCACCGGTTGGGATGTGGATGGCGGTTATGCAGAGTATATGGTCGCGCACGAGTCATCAGTGGTGCGGATTCCAGCAGCGTTCACCGATGAGGCGGCGGCACCGTTGTTGTGTGCCGGCATCATAGGCTATCGCTCGTTGATCAAGGCAGACGTGAAAGAGGGCGAGCGAGTCGGGTTGTTTGGATTTGGGGCGAGCGCGCACATCGCGATTCAAATTGCGCGTTATTGGAATTGTGAAGTGTATGTGTTCACGCGCGGCGAACATCATCGCGCCCACGCCCGATCATTGGGCGCAGTGTGGGCTGGCGACACGGGAGAGTCGGCGTCACCTTTGGATCGAGCGATCATTTTTGCGCCAGTAGGATCGTTAGTCCCCATTGCGCTGAATCATTTACGCAAAGGCGGCACGTTGGCGGTCAATGCAATTCATACAAGCCCGATTCCGCAGATGGATTACAGTTTGCTCTACGGCGAGCGCACGGTGCGGAGTGTGGCGAATGCCACGCACTCCGACGCGAGAGAGTTTATGCAACTTGCGGCGACGGCGAAGATCAAAACTGAAGTGACGACGTTTGATTTGGAAGAAGCGAATGAGGTGTTGATGAAATTAAAACGCGGCGAGATCAATGGGGCGGCGGTGTTGAAGATGAATATGTGACAACCGAAAGGCTTGCTTCAAGCTACACCGTGTACCGCTTGTTCCAACTGTCGGGGAAGGTAAGCCTATTCCCGTAGACAAAGCGAATGAGTTGCCCGTGGTGCTGAACTTCGTGTTCAAGGAGTCCGAAGGCAAGTTCAACCTGTGCCTCGGTCAAGTCTGCGAAGTTGATTTCGCTCAGTCGCTTATGTGTCGCTTCCAAGGCGGCAAGCACAGATTGCTTCACGCGCGGTGTGGTGAGGCTGCATGAGAATCCCTTCCAGCCGCCCGACTCGATTGCCTTCGTGTAGCTTTCGCGCGCACCGATGATGCACCACAGCTGACCCGAGATTCGGTTCGATGGCAGGTTCGGCAAATCCAAGATCAGAGATTCCTCATCGAGATGGATTACAAGATCGTGGGTGAGTTTGAATGACCGATCCAGTTTCGCTTTCAGTGGGTGGTTCATAGTTATCTCACGCCAACGCCAACTTCCCCGCCTTCAACGCATACTCATCATGCACTGCGATCACTGTCTCCACGTCACGGTGGCGGCTGCGGTTGCCGAGTTCAGTCACCAACTCACACACGGCATAGTTCCTGATAGTCTCTTCATAGAACCTCACCCATCTTTGGTGACCTTCCTCTTCCTTCGCATTTTCAAATGGATACTGCGGAGGTCGTATATGAATATCACAGCGCCAATGCTTGGGCGTCAGGCGGGCGCGAAAACATTTTTGCGCGCGGCACAATGTGACATAAAGCGGATCGCTCTCCAATTCTTTCAAGACCGTTTGCGTTTTAACATCTTCAGGATCGAAGAGATCGTGCGTGGCAATGCAGCGTAAACCGGCTTTGGTGCGATATACCCTCATGCCCCAACCCGGGTTGCGGCTAACCCACTTTTCGATTCGAGTCCGCGCTTCGCCGACCACGTCCGGCGGTTTGCCAAACAGCCCCGCTTTCGCCTCTTTGAGATCAATGTCAATGAACATCACCCGCGCCGTGTTAAGCACGAGCGAGCCGTAAGCGTTGCGGGTGATGATCGCCTCGTCGTTAATCGTTTGGATGATCTCTTCACGCAATGGCTGGCGATCTCCATAACCATAACGATTCAGATCGTCCACGCTGTGTAGAGTCTGCGCCACCGTGTTAATGCGTTCACGCGCCGCTGTTTGCGCCGCCGTCAGGCTTTCATCCGACCAACGCCAACACTTGAGCAACAATGGATGCCCGCGTGAATCTTTTATATGCTGCGTCTCACTCGCCCAGTATTTAGGAATTTTCATGGTAATATCTCCTCACGCAATACGGAATACGCAATACGGAATACGTATTGCGTAGTGCGTATTCCGTAACTTAAGTATAGCCTCAATATAACGAAAAAGGAGCCTTCTATGAATCGAACAACGGCAATAATCCTCACAGCAGTCACGGCATTGTTTTGCGGATGCCCCGGTTTGTTTACCGCCTTCATGGGCGCCATGTTCGCCATCGTCAGTTTCATGCCCGGCGCAAACATTGATGTCGGCGGCAGTAGCGATCCCACCACCGCGCTCTTCACCGGCTTGGGTATGTGCTGCATCGGTCTGCCGCTCATCGTCATCCCGTTAGCGGTTGGCTTCTTCACCTTACGCAAATCTTCTTCCTGATTTATTGAAGCCAACCCTCATCGCCGTTTCAACTGGAATAAAAATTCCACTTTGTTCATGTTCTTGAGAATGAAACGTGGCGGCTAAAAATTATTACGACATTCTTCAGGTGTCGCCGTCAGCCGATCCCGAAGTGATTCAGGCGGTGTACCGCCGCCTCGCGCGCAAGCATCACCCCGATGCCAACGGCGACGCCGAGATGATGAAATTGATTAACGAAGCCTACGCTGTGCTTTCTGATTCAAAACAGCGTGCCGCTTACGATAAAAAACGTCCTGCCTCATCACCCCGACTCAAGACAACTGACAAATTACTGATCTATCAAAGCGATCTGCATCGTGAACGCGAGTCGTGGTTGATGACTGGCGATGACTCTTGTGAAACGGAACAACGCGGCGGATACTTTCATCTAGTGATCACCCAATCCGCGCGCGCCGCCTTCAAGGTGTTGCCGACTCCGTTATACGATCTGGAGATCAAAGTCACCGCGAATCTGCCGCGCACCAACGGCAAATGCGCGGAGTGCGGCATCCTCTTCCGCAAAAGCGACGACGGCTTTTATAAATTTGCCATGCACCGCGATGGCTACTACAGCTTCAGCGCGTGCTACAAAGACAAATGGTCGCGCCTGATAGATCGTCAACATTCCGATCTGTTTGAAAACGGCGACAACAAATTAATGGTCAAAATGGTTGGGCGAAAAATTAAGTTGGGGGTCAATGGCGAGTTGTTAGCGTCACTGCAAGACGATAAGCTGCTCGAAGGACGAGTCGGCATCTTTGCCGCGACGGGTGAAGAGGAGTTGATCGCTTCCGCCGCGTTTAGAGATTTATCCATCTATCAAATCCAAAAAAGGAAACACGATCATGGCTGATCCCCGAGTTAATAAATTGGCACAAGTGATGGTGCATTACTCGTTAGAGTTAAAACCTAAACAACACTTTGCAATCGTGACGACGCCGTTTGCGAATGAATTGGCGTTGGCGGTTTACACCGAAGCGATCAAAGCCGGGGCGAATGTGTTTGTGATGAACGCGCTGCCCGGCGCAGAAGAAGCATTTTACAAACACGCTTCGGGTGATCAACTGGACACCGTCTCACCGATCCGTAAATTGATCACCGAGACGTTTGACGCGCGTTTGTTTATTGATGCCGAATACAACACGCGCGAGTTGAGCGGCGTGGACACGGCGAAGGTGGCGCGGGCGCGCAAGGCGAGTGCGCCGTTGAGCAAAATTTTTATGGAGCGCTCGGCGAGCGGCGCGTTCCGTTGGTGCGTGACGGTGTATCCGACGTACGCTATGGCGCAAGAAGCCGATATGAGTTTGAGCGAGTATGCCGAGTTTGTTTACGGCGCGGGTTTGCTCAACGATCCCGATCCCGTTTCGTTGTGGCGCAAAGAGGGTGAGCGCCAGATGAAATTGATCAGGTGGCTTGATGGAAAAGATAAAGCGGTGCTGAAAGGCGAGAACGTTGATCTGACGATGTCCATCAAAGGGCGCACATTTAAAGAAGCCGACGGCAAATATAATTTCCCGGACGGCGAAATTTTTACGGGTCCTGTGGAAGATTCGGTGAACGGTTGGATTCGATTCCGTTATCCGGCGATCTACAGTGGGCAGGAAGTAACGGATATTGAATTGTGGTTTGAGAATGGCAAAGTGGTGAAAGAGAAAGCGAGCAAAGGACAAGGGTTGCTCACGTCATTGTTGAACACGGATGCGGGCGCGCGGTATCTCGGCGAGTGGGGCATCGGCACAAATTACGGCATTCAACGTTTCACCAAGAACATGCTCTTTGATGAGAAAATGGGCGGCACGATCCATCTCGCCGTCGGCGCCAGTTATCCCGAGACGGGCGGCAAGAACGAGTCGGGAGTGCATTGGGATATGCTGTGTGACATGGCGCAGAGTGAGATCAAAGTAGATGGCGAATTGTTTTATAAAGATGGCAAACCGGTGGTGTAGCGGATTGCAGATGGCGAACAGCGGTGTTCACGGTTTAAAAGCAGAACGCTGAAAGCGCTGAGAGAGAACGCTGACAGTCGCTGACATACAAAAAGAATCAGCGTTCTTCAACGAAGGACAGCGTTATCAGCGTTCAAAGGTTTATAAAGGTGGCTAATGACTATTGACTTCTTATCCAAAGCAAAAGAACTTGAAAAAGAAATGATCGCCCGCCGTCGGGATTTTCATAAACACCCCGAACTCGGCTTTCAAGAGATTCGTACCAGCGGCATTGTGGCGAAGGAATTGAATCAATTAGGACTCGAGGTGCGAACCGGAGTCGGCAAAACCGGAGTCGTCGGGTTGTTAGAAGGCGACAAGCCGGGTCCGACGATCCTACTGCGTTTTGATATGGACGCCCTGCCGATCATCGAAGCGAACAAGACAGATTACGTTTCGGAAAATTCTGGAGTGATGCACGCCTGCGGGCACGATGGTCACACCACGATTGGCTTGGCAGTGGCGAAGATGTTGATGCCATTGCGAAAAGAGATCGCTGGCACGATCAAATTTGTTTTTCAACCTGCCGAAGAAGGATTGGGCGGGGCGTTGGCGATGGTGAAAGATGACGTAATGAATTCGCCGAGAGTGGATCGATCATTGGCGTTGCATTTGTGGAATGACAAACCGTTCGGATGGGTTGCCGCCACCAACGGACCTTGCATGGCTGCCGCCGATAAATTTACGATCACCTTGCAAGGCAAAGGCGGTCACGGCGCGGCTCCGTTTCTGACTCATGATCCGATCATGGCTTCGGCGCAGATCATCACCGCATTGCAAACAATTGTCTCGCGCAACATCAACGCTTTGGACAGCGCAGTGCTTTCTATGACATCAGTTAAAGGTGGTGAAGCCTTCAATGTGATTCCTGATTCGGTGGTGATGCTTGGCACGGTGCGGACGTTTACTACGGAAGTTCGTGATCGTGTGATGAAACGTTTTGAGGAGATCGTGATTGGTGTAGCGAAAGTGATGGAGTGCGAAGCGACGATTGAATATCACACCACGACGGCGGCGGTGTTGAACGACGCTCAAATGAGTGCCGAAGTTCGTGAGTTGGCGAAGGCGATGCCTGATGTCACTACCGTATCAGATAGTGAACGCACGATGGGTTCGGAAGACATGGCGTATATGATGCAGACGGTGCCGGGTAGTTATTTCTTCATCGGTTCTGCCAACGCCGACAAAGGTTTAAACTTTCCGCATCATCACCCGCGATTCGATTTCGACGAGCGGGCGTTGGCGCAAGGCGCGGCGCTCATGGCGCAGGCGGCGGCAAAGTACGTGTTGAAGTAGAGGAGATTGCGATGAACGATGACGTGACATCTATTGACACGCGAATTAAATTTTTTGAGAGCAAATACCGGATGTCCTTCGACGCGTATAAGAAAATTTGGGATACCGAAGATAACGAAAAGCACTATACGCATGAATCTGAAAGCGATTATTTGGAATGGGAAGCGTTAGTGACACGACGCAAGAGGTTATGGGCGTAAATTGTGCTTTTCGCACTCGCTGTCAACGAATAATGAAACGAATAAACGAATAGGGCGTTGTGAGTGGTTGAATATTCGTTTATTCGTTGGACATTCGTTGACAGAAAAGTACTTTGTGACCGCGCCCAGTATATCTGAAAGCTTTGTTTAGAATCACATTATTCGTGATGAAAGAACCTGATCTCCCTCTCGATCAAATCCTGCACGGTGATAGCATCGAACTTCTCGACTCATTGCCCGAGAAGTCGGTGGATTTGATCTTCGCCGATCCGCCATACAACTTGCAGCTCAAGCAAGAACTGTGGCGACCCAACATGACAAAAGTGGGTGCGGTGGACGATAAATGGGATAAGTTCAAAAGTTTTTCCGAGTATGACGTTTTTACTTGGTCGTGGCTCAATGCCTGCCGCCGTGTGTTGAAAGACACAGGCACTTTGTGGGTGATCGGTTCATATCACAACATCTATCGCGTTGGATCGATCTTGATGGATTTGGATTATTGGATACTCAACGATTGCGTTTGGACGAAGATCAATCCAATGCCAAATTTCAGGGGCGTGCGGTTTACCAATGCCCACGAAACGTTGTTGTGGGCGCAGAAGAAGAAGGGCGCGAAGTACACCTTCAATTATCAAACGATGAAGTCGCTCAATAACGGTTTACAGATGCGAAGCGACTGGAAGATTCCGATCTGTACCGGCAAAGAACGAATCAAGTTGCCCAATGGCGATAAGGCGCACACCACTCAAAAGCCTGAAGCGTTGTTAGAACGAGTCATTCTGGCTTCATCGCATCGCGCTGACGTGGTGTTGGATCCGTTTTTCGGAACCGGCACGACGGGCGCGGTGGCAAAACGTTTGGGGCGACATTGGATCGGCATTGAGCGTGATAAGACCTACATCAAGCTAGCCAAAAAACGAATTGACGACATCGCCGAAGCGATGTTCACTGAAGATGAGTTTTTACCCGAAAACAAACGCGCGCGCCCACGTATCCCTTTCACGATATTGTTGGATCAAGATTTGTTGAAGATCGGGCAGAAGCTGTTTTTCGGAGCAGATGGCGGCGTCACCGCGATCATCGTGGAAGGTGGCAAGATCAAATACGGCAAGCGGGTTGGATCGATCCACACCATCGGGAGCGAGATTCAAAATGCTCCGTGCAATGGCTGGCAAAGTTGGTATTATTTAGATGAAGAGTCGGGGGAGAGGTTTCCGATTGATAGGTTGAGAGAAAAGGTGAGAAAACAAAAGTGATCAGTGAATAGTTATCAGTAATCAGTGGAAAGTTGACACTGATAACTGATCACCGATAACTGATAACTAAACTTCATGTTCAAATCCACAACAGAAGTAATTGATTGTTTAGGTGAGCAAGACTACATCGCCACCAACGAAATCGGCACGGTGTTGTTTCTCGCCGAGCGATTGAATAAACCGGTCTTGGCAGAGGGACCTGCCGGTGTTGGCAAAACGGAACTCGCCAAAGCGTGGTCGGCGGCGAGCGGGCGCGAGTTGATTCGTTTGCAATGCTACGAAGGGCTCGACGAGACGAAGGCGTTGTATGAATGGGAATACGCCAAGCAAATGCTTTACACGCAGCTCCTGCGTGACAAGCTGCAAACGCTTCTTGTTGATTCGCAATCGCTGGCGCAGGCGGCAGACCGACTCGCCGCCGAAGAAGATGTATTCTTCTCGCAACGTTTCTTGTTAGCCCGCCCTCTCCTCAAAGCGATCACTTCTGAAAAGCCGGTGACTCTGCTCATTGACGAAATTGATCGCACCGATGCCGAGTTCGAAGCCTTCTTGCTCGAAGTCCTTTCTGATTTTCAAGTGAGTGTCCCCGAGATCGGAACGATTAAAGCCAAGACTCAACCACTCGTGTTGCTCACCTCCAACAACACGCGCGAACTATCCGAAGCGTTGAAGCGCCGCTGTGTGTATCTCTTCATTGATTACCCGACTCTCGAAGCGGAATTAAAGATCGTGCGCCTCAAAGTGCCGAACCTTGCGCCCGAACTGGCGAAGCAAGCGGTTGACCTGGTTCAAAAGTTGCGCCGTCTCGATCTCAAGAAAAACCCCAGCGTGAGTGAGACGATTGATTGGGCGAAGGCTTTGGTTTTGCTCAACGCCAAGACCCTTGATAAAGAGACTCTGGAGAACACCCTCACCATTTTGCTCAAACACGAAGCCGACGTGCAACGGGCGCGAACTTCTATGCAGCGCGAAGAACAACAACAGCGCCGCCGCCCGCCGCTTGATCTCGATGATGGATCGTTTAACGGAAACATCAAGCCGATAAAGCGTATCTAGTGATTGAAGATCAAAGATTGAAGATTCTCTGACAATCTTTAATCCTTATCCTTCAATCTTCTGCCTATGGAAGATCGCATCGTTCAATTCATTGCCGGTTTGCGCGCGGCGGGTGTGCGCGTGTCGCTCGCCGAGTCGCAAGACGCGATCCAGGCAACGTCACACATTGGCATCACGGATCGGGCGATGTTTAAGTCGGCGTTGAGCGCAACGTTGATTAAAGAGAAGAAGGACGTCCCGATCTTCGAGAAGCTTTTCCCGCTTTACTTCAACATGGGGACGCCGCCTCTCATCCCCGTCGGCGGTCAACTTACTCCTGAACAACAAGCCTTACTCCGCGCGGCGATGCGGGCGCTCATCGGCGAACTCAGCGACTTGGTGCAAAGACTCATGGCGGGCAAACAACTCTCGCGCGAAGAGATGGAGCGACTCGCCAAAATGTTGGGCGCAGATCGATCCCGCCGCCCCGAAGATATTCCGCGACTGACGCGGCAGATGCTGCAAAAAATGGGCATGGGCGATCTGATGGAACAGATCGAAACTTTGCTTCAACAATTGGCAGAGATGGGCATGACGCGCGAAGCGTTAGACCAAATTCGGCAAGAGCTTGAGGCAAACGCCCAAAATTTAGAGCGGCAAGTGAATCAATTCTTGGGTCAATCGTTAGCGGATCGTCTGACCGAGCAGCCGCCGCAAAAGGGCGACCCCGATTTGATGGATCGTCATTTTGGATCGCTTTCCGAATCGGAAATAAAAGAGTTACGGCGCGAAGTGGCGCGGCTGGCGGCGCGATTGCGATCACGTATTGCCTTGCGCCAGAAAAAAGGTGACGGGAAAATTTTCGACGCTAAAACCACGATGCGGGAAAATATCCGGCACGGCGGCGTCCCCTTTGAAATGCACTGGAAGAAGAAACGGCTCAAGCCGAAGTTCGCCCTTATCTGCGATATGTCCGAATCGATGCGCGACGTGATCGAGTTCATGCTGCGTTTGATGTACGAACTGCACGATCAAGTTTCGCGGGCGAGATCGTTTGGCTTTTATGATCATCTTGAGGATGTCACCGATGAATTTTCTAGCAACCGCCCCGACGAAGCGATTGCTTACGTCAAACGCCGTTTCCCCTATCGCCCCTACGGCACCGATTTAGGTTTTTGTCTCGCCGACTTTTTTCATACGTATATGGATTCCATTGACCATCGCACGACGATTATTTTTTTGGGCGACGGGCGCAACAACTACAACGACCCGCGACTCGATCTGGTGCAAGACTTGACTCGTCGCGCGCGCAAGGTGGTCTGGTTTAATCCCGAGTCGAATTACGAGTGGGGCAGCGGCGATAGCGACATGTTGAAGTATCAGCCGCTCGTCAGCGCCGTGCATCAGGTTTCCAACTTGCGGCAGCTTGCCGAAGCAGTAGACAAATTATTTTCGTAGTCGTGAGCCGCACAGAATGCGGCTCATTGTTTAGAGGGACAGGCGATGAAAAATTTATTAGCAAATTTCCTTGTGCTGCTTTTGATTGCGGGCTTTCCGGCGATCATGTGCGCCGGACCCATCTCGATGTTATTCTCGGCGTTCAATCCGAACTTCTTGCGCGTGACCGAAAAAGTTGTCTGCCGCGAAACGGGGCAAGCCGTGGTTCAGACTTACCACACACGTCCGGGTAGCACGAGCTTTGAAATGTATTGCATTGATGTGGAAGGGCAACGCTCCAAAGATGATGTCATCCTACTCGCCGTCGGCGTTCTCTTTTTGGTGTATTTCGTCATCTTCTCTGCTGGCATCGGCGCTTACAACTTTTGGCAAGGGGTGAAAGGAAAACAAGCGGCAGCCGACGACGCATCGCCCGCGCCGCGCAGACGCACAGCCGGAGCGTTGGTGGATAGTCAGGTGCGCGATCTGTTGGCGCGTG
>JACRLA010000201.1 GCA_016215145.1 Chloroflexota bacterium | reverse complement strand
TAGCTGGAAACTGCTGCCAACTAAAAATTACTAGCAACTAGCGACCAGCCACCAATAACCAAATGTCAACAATCAAAGTGGCAGTTCTCGCCGCCACCGGCGCAGTGGGGCAACGGTTTGTGCAGTTGTTAGAAAATCATCCTTGGTTTGAGGTGACGGCGCTCACCGGCAGTGATCGCACCATCGGGCAAACGTACGAAGAAGGTTGTCGTTGGATTCTTAACGCGCCGATGCCAGAGTATGCCAAGAAGATGAAAGTGATTCCGACGGAAGCCGGACTCGACGCGCAAGTTTGTTTCTCTGCTCTGCCCGCCGATCTGGCGCGTGATGTGGAACCGTCGTTTGCTAAAGCCGGACACTTCATTGCCTCGAATGCCTCAGCGCACCGCATGTGGGCTGATGTGCCGTTACTCATTCCCGAAGTGAATCCTGATCACACCGCGCTGGTGAAAGCGCAACAAAAGAATCGCGGCTGGAGCGGATTCATCACCACCAACCCTAACTGCACTTCAACCGGATTCACAATTTCATTGCGCCCTCTTCTTGATAATTTTGGAATCAAAAGAATTTTTGCGGTTTCGATGCAAGCCTTATCCGGCGCAGGCTATCCGGGCGTGGCATCGCTTGATGCGATTGATAACGTTGTGCCTTACATTGGCGGTGAAGAAGCAAAAGTGGAAACCGAACCGCAAAAGATGTTGGGTAAATTAAATGGCGGGGACGTGATCCATGCTGATTTTAAAATTTCGGCGCACACCAATCGAGTCGCCGTCACCGATGGACATACGGTGTGCGTATCGGTTGAACTTGAGAAAAAAGTTTCCGCAGCAGAGGCGGCGCAAGCGTTGGCAGATTTTAAATCGCCGGAGATCGTGCGCGGCTTGCCCAGTTCGCCTAAAGTGGTGATTGAGGTGAAGAGCGAAGCGGATCGTCCACAGCCGCGCAAAGATCGTGATGCGGGAAACGGTATGACGACTGTTGTCGGTCGTGTGCGTGAAGACTCGTTGTTCGATGTGAAGTATGTCGTCCTCTCGCACAACACCATTCGCGGCGCGGCGGGCGGGTCGTTGTTGAATGCGGAGTTGATGATGGCGCAGGGGTTGATTGGCAAATAGCCGATGGCGGATGGCGGATAGCGTATCGTGCGATAATTTGCACATGCGCTATTCAATCCTTTGCACGATTCTTTTAACTGCTTGCGCGACTGCCACGACTCCCGCACCGGCCTCAACGGTGACGCCGCCACCCACGCCCACGCGCGCGTTGACCGCCTCACCGAATCCCACGCTTGCTCCCACTGCCACGAAGGTGACACCGACATCCACCATTGCGCCGACGTTGGCGGCATCCCCGATTCCATCCGCGACTTTAACAGCATCCAATAAAATTTTGTTCACGTCAAAGCGTGATGGGCGATCACAAATTTATGTAATGAACGCCGATGGTTCGGGACAAACGAATCTGTCGCGCAGTGACTCGAATGATCTTTGGCCAGCGTGGTCGCCGAATAACAAACAGATTGTGTTCAACACGAGTGAAGGCGTGTTCGTGATGAACGCCGATGGCTCGGAGCGCAAACGACTCGCCGAGGGCAGTAGCGCCGCGTGGCTGCCGTTGCGCGGCATCGCTTTTGTGTTTCCGGGCGATAAGGGTTCGGTGATGTATGTGATGAACAGCGATGGCTCGGGGCAGAGTGTGTTGTGGAAGCAAGAAATTTATAACGGGCAGAGCGGCAGCCCGAAATGGAATCGTGACGGCACGCGCGCTGTATTCGGCACGTACCGCAATGGCAATGTGGATGTGTATAGTTTGAACACCGATGGCAGCGATCTAAAACGTTTGACTTTTCATGCGGGGCTAGATTTAGAACCTGCATGGTCGCCTGACGGAAAACGAATCGCCTTTGTATCGGATCGGGATGGCAGTGGTGATATTTTTGTGATGAACGCCGATGGAACGAATTTGATTCGGTTGACAGATGACCCTGCCGACGATCACGCGCCTATATGGTCAGCCGATGGCAAGAAAATTATTTTCACTTCGAACCGTGCTGGCAATGATGAGATTTATGTGATGGATGCTGATGGGAAGAACCAAAAGAATCTGACGAACAACGCGGCGGATGATTCGTATGCGGATTGGCAGCCTGTACCTTGACCTCACCCCCAACCCCTCTCCTGACGACAAAAAACAAAGCGTCGTCAGGAGAGGGAAGTAAAGACTTCAACCGCAAGAATCAGATAGACGCCAAAGGATGGTTGACATAAGATAAAAATATGAAAACCCCAAACCCCAAAAACCCAACTCCCAAAATCGAAGCGACTGATGAGAAAAAATGGCAGGCAATTCTTAACCGAGACGCACGCATGGACGGTTTATTCTTTACAGGCGTGCTGACGACAAAAATTTATTGTCGTCCGTCGTGCCCCGCCAAAACGCCATTACGCAAGAATGTGAAATTTTTTGATTCGCCTATTGAGGCGGAACGAGCGGGTTTGCGCGCCTGCAAGCGTTGTCACCCCAAAGAAGCCAATGGGCAAGCCAAAGAGATTCAAAATGTGTGCGCCTATATCGAATCGCATTTGGACGATACGTTGACGCTTGAGGAGTTGAGTCGGGTGGCGCACTTGAGCCCATATCATTTGCAACGCACTTTCAAGCGCACAATGGGCATCTCGCCCAAGCAATACGCCAATGCCTGTCGAGTTGAAAAGTTGAAGAGTCAGTTGAAGAGTGGCGATAAAGTGACCGAAGCGACATTCAACGCTGGATACAAATCCATGAGCCGCGTGTATGAGAAAACAAAGTTGGGTATGACGCCAACCATTTATCGGAGAGGCGGAGACGGGATGACGATTCGTTATACGGTTGTCGGTAGTTCATTAGGAAAAGTTTTAGTGGAGGCAACGGAAGTAGGATTCTGCTTCATAAGTCTGGGTGAGAGCGAATCATTTTTGCTTTCAGCGTTGCGCGGCGATTACTATGCGGCGCAGATCGCCCGCGATGATGATCATCTCAAGAAGTGGGTGAGCGTTGTGATAAAGTATCTCGACGGCGAACACCCATCCTTAAATCTCCCGCTTGATATTCGCGGCACCACCTTTCAACGCCGCGTGTGGAATGCCTTGCAAAAGATTCCGTACGGCAAAGTGAAAACATACGGCGAGATCGCCAAAGCGATTGGGATGCCGAAGGCGGCACGCGCAGTGGGTCACGCCTGTGGAAGTAATCCGGTGTCGCTGGTGATTCCGTGTCACCGTGCCGTTAGATCGAGCGGCAGTCTCACCGGTTATCGTTGGGGCGTGGATCGCAAAAAGAAATTATTGAAACTCGAAAAGGCATTGGATGAATCAACCACCTAAAACTTGGCAAATTATTTTAGCGTTGCTCTCGGTGTATCTCATCTGGGGGTCAACATATCTGGCGATCAAAGTCGCCGTTGGCGAACACGATTTCCCGCCTTTACTCATGGGCGGGATTCGTCATTTAACGGCAGGCGGCATCTTGTTTGCGTTTTTAAAAATGCGTGGTGAAGCATCACCAAAGCGCGCCGAATGGATCGGGGCAAGCGTGATGGGATTCTTTTTACTACTCGGCGGCAATGGCGGCGTGGTGATCGCCGAAAGCGATCCGCAGATCGGCTCAGGGCTTGCCGCCTTGGTGATCGCCACCATGCCTCTCTGGGCGGCGTTGTTCTCCATGTTCTTCGGGCAGCCGTTGCGTTGGCGCGAATGGCTGGGGCTGCTCATCGGCTTTAGCGGAATCATTTTGCTCAACCTCAACGGAAATTTAAATTGGTCAACAGGCGCGGTTGCCTTGATCATCGCCGCGATGAGTTGGGCGTTTGGCTCAACCATCAGCCGCAAGTTGACTCTGCCCAAAGGATTCATGGCGAGCGCAGCGCAGATGATCATGGGCGGCGTGATCATGACAACCGTAAATTATTTTGTGGGGTCGCCGATGACGCGCGCGCCACGCTGGGAAGCAATCCTGGCGTTGGCCTATTTGATTCTCTTCGGCTCGGTGATCGCTTATAGCGGATATATTTTCCTGTTAAAAAATGTGCGCCCCGCTCTTGCCACGAGTTATGCATATGCCAATCCGATGGTGGCGGTGTTATTGGGTTGGCTGTTTATTGGCGAAAGCATTACGCCGATGATGATCGTGGCGATGGCGGTGATTCTGATCGGGGTGGGGATTGTGGTAACGGCGAAGAAATGATCTCGGCTTTTCTACACGGCTACCTCCTCTCCTTCGGACTAATTCTCCCTCTCGGTCCACAAAATACATTCGTCTTCACTCAAGGCGCGACTCAACCCAAACTGATTCGCGCTATTCCCGTTGCGGTTGCCGCCTCACTCGCGGATACATTTTTAATTTTATTAGCCGTGTTCGGCGTGTCGGTCATCGTCCTCACTATCCCCATCATCAAAACGATTCTGACGATCATCGGCATCGCGTTCTTGTTGTACATCGGCTGGGTAACGTGGAAGAGTGAGCCGACGAACAACGAAAGCCATAGTGAATTTGATTCGTTGAAGAAACGAATCGTATTTGCGCTTTCGGTTTCGTTACTCAACCCTCACGCCATATTGGACACGATTGGCGTAATTGGCACGAGCGCCGTCACTTATACCGGTAGTGAACGTTTCGCCGTCACCTTCGCCTGTATCCTCAACTCCTGGCTATGGTGCTTCGGGCTGACAATTATGGGCAGGTCGCTCGGAGTTGTAGATCGTAATGGACGTGTGCTAAAGGTTCTGAACAAAGTCTCCGCCGTGATCATCTGGGTGAGTGCAATTTACCTAATCAAACAATTGCTTGACCTGAGTTTGTTCGTGTGATAAGCTCGGTGCGAGAAGTTGAAATACAGAAGTCTCACTTTTGTTCTGGGTTGCCAAGTGAATCCGACTTACTGGTAATAAACTTCTCAACCTTGATCGAAGATTTTAGAAGAAGACAGGCGGCGGGAGAAGATTGTGCGAAC
>JACRLA010000200.1 GCA_016215145.1 Chloroflexota bacterium | reverse complement strand
TTCTTTTGATGTGAGGTCAACACGAAACCGGTCTTGGCATGATCAAACGATTTGCCATCCATCTTCGCCGGAGTCCAGCCCGTCGTGGTGTGACACGCCGCGCAATCTGTCCCGAACATTCCGGTGTGCGCTTTCGGTTCAACGTGGCACGCTTGGCATTGCGTGGCAACGCTCTTCGGATCCACGTCGGCTTTGTGGCATTGGGCGCAGGCAACCGTTTTGTGTTTGCCGTCCAACACAAACTTCATCTTCGCGTGATCAAAACCTTTCATCTTATCCACGCCGTCGTGGCAAGCTAAACAGTTCGATCCAAACGCCGCGGCGTGATCCACCATGAAAACTTTATCCTTCTTGGCATGGCAGTCGGCGCACGAGGTGGAGACGAAAGAAAAATTCTGCATGGTGTGACAGCTCTTGCACTCGATCAACGTATTGTCATAATTGCGAAGGTGCTTGGTTAATGAGAAACCGACCCGCGCGTGATCGAAGTTCGTGATGTCAAGCGGATTAAATGCTGCGCCGCGATGATCGGGATGACACGCCGCGCAGCGTAATACGTCATTCGCCTTTAATTTGCCGTGAGAGCCGCCACCACTCGCCCGCTGTTGAGCGATGTTCGCATGGCAGCTCTCACAGCGCGCCGCTTCAATTCCCGAAAAGGGCGCGTGGCATAACTCACATTGATTCTCGAAATCGGCGTGCGATTTAAATCCTTTCAACGGCGTGCTGCGATCTTGAACCGCGCTCAATTGCCCGGGGCTGTACAAAGTTCCCCCAAAGAAAAAAGTGATCGCACCAATGACGGCAACCGCAAGGATCGCCGTGCCGCATCCCAACGGTGAAGTGAAGGGATGTTGTCGCCCTACCATAGCAGCCGCCACAATCCGGCTTTGAAATACATCGTCGCCACAACGTGAATCGCCGCCGAGCCGAACAACGCCATGCCCATCGGAACGTGAGCAATGTGCCACGCACTTAACATGCGCCGCGCCGCTTCCATAGATCGAATCTGCCGCTCCAAGTTTCTGCGGCGAGTTAACAAGGATTCGATGTCGGACAGTCTGCGCTTCTCGGTCTTTTCTAGATCACGAATCTGACTACGAAGGTTGCGCGTGTAAAGCCACTCGTCCCACGAGCGCAACAAGACCAACATGAGATCGCCGCGCTGGCGGCGTTTGCGTGTGGCGTCAGCCTCAATCAACACCTGCACCGCCGCCGAGCGTTTCGCCGCAACCGAAGAAAGCGACGATTGAATCTTGTCGGCACTCACGGTCAACTCGTCGGCAGTTGCTTCCGCGCCCGCCAAAGAATGTGGAATGGCAGTGTAAAGGTAACGCCCCAAGAATCCGCTCGCCACTACCAACGTAGTCAACAACATCGTCCAGCCCGCTTCGCCGTTAAAACGAAACGCGCTGTGCAACAACACCATGAAAGGACCGACGAGTCCGGTGAAGATGTGAACCGAGAGCCACCAGCGCAGCGGGCCGGCCCAACCCAGCCAGCGAATCCGTTTGCGCGCGCTGTAAAAAAATTCGGTCATCAACATCAACAACGTGCCGATGATGCCGAGGGCGTGACCCAGATCGCTGCCGCCATCGGGGCGCGTGAAGATCGAATAGGCAATGTATGCCCCGCCCATGATGGAAGCGACTAGTGCGCTAAGTTTAAGTTCGAGAGATTAATTCATTCTACTTCAGCGATTTCCCCAACCCCTCCAAAAATAATCAACCACGACACAGGCGCGACGTTAGAGTACCAGGGCCATACTGTTTCGTTGCTGTGACAATCAAAGCACGCCCGTTTTGCCAACGCGCGCGTTTGTTCACTGTCCCATTTCGGTTCCGCCGTCACCGGCGGATTCGTTTTGAGCAACCACACCGGCACCAACTGCATCCCGATGACGACGGCAACCAGCAACACCGCAGAGATCATCAACACTTTAGGCAAAGTTCGTGGCATACACGCATCACTCCATATTTTAAAGACTTCCGAAGTCTGAGAGTGCGTCTGAAAAGTCTTTTTTGCAACAACACAAAGGCTCGAAGACACTAAGCCACCAAGTTTTTTATAAGATTTCTTCGTGTCTTTGTGGCTTAGTGTCTTGGTGTTGCATGTATTAACAAATTTTCAGACATTCTCTGAGTCTGGCGCACTCATTCGGCTGCCTACAGTGTAGTTTGTTCATGCCCACAGACGGTTAAGACGCGGCGAAGGCTACGTTATGAATCGGTTAAGACGCGCCCCTTGTGTACTAATCCGCATATAATCGTAGCGAGGTGTGTTGTGACTCGGATACTACTTGTTGATGACGAGCGAATGATTACAGATTCGCTCAGCTATAGTTTGAAGCGCGAGGGGTTTGAAGTGAGTGTTGCCGCCAACGGGCGCGAAGCATTAGCACGCGCCCAAAGCGATCAACCCGACCTCGTCGTATTGGATATTAAATTGCCGGAGATGGACGGCATGGAAGTCTGCCGCCGTTTGCGGATCACCAGCGCCGTGCCGATCATCATGCTCACCGCGCGCGGCGAAGAATCGGATCGGATTGCCGGGCTCGAAGTGGGCGCCGACGATTACCTGCCCAAACCGTTCGGCTTCCGCGAACTGTTGGCGCGCATCCGCGCCAACTTGCGCCGCGTGGAATTGGACCGCAACCCGCCCGACGATGCGCCGCTCCGCGTGGGAACTATCGAATTAGATCGTTTCGCGCACCGCGTAACCAAAAACGGAAAAACAATCGAGTTGAGTTTACGCGAGTATGATCTGCTGGTGCAATTGATGAACCAAGCCGGACGCGCCCTCGACCGCAGCACCTTGATGAATTCGGTCTGGGGCGAGAACTGGTTTGGCGACCCGCGCACGCTCGACGTTCACATCCGCTGGTTACGCATGAAGATCGAAGATGATCCGGCGACGCCGCGTTATATCCAAACCGTGCGCGGCATGGGCTATCGCTTCGCCGGACCCGAAGAATTTTAGAGCACCCTCCCGAAGGTTTGAAACCTTCGGGAGGGTTTACAAATGAAACGCCCGACACGCCTTCGCAGTCAATTGCTTCTCTCTCACCTCCTCGTGACGTTGGCCGGCATTACGCTCATCATCCTCCTCACCGCCCCCACGCTCGTCAACGCCCCGTTTAGCGAAGCCGAACACACGCTCGAAGACGTGGGCTTTTTAGTAAGCAACCAACTCGAAGAACCGCTCAGCGAATATCTGGAAGAAGGCAAAACAAAAGACAAAGATCAACTGCGAGCGATACTGGCGCAGTTCGCCACGCGCGATCAGATCGAACTGGTGGTTATTACCCAACGCGGCGAGGTGATCACCGCGCTGAACGCCGTGCCAAATGGCGAGGACTCTGCACAGACCCTCGAAGTGCGCGGCGCGTTCAACAAGCAAGACATTCATGATATTCGTTGGAGTCACGGCAACGAGATTCTTTATGCCGGAATCCTGATTGAACACGAAGATAAAATCTACGGCGTGCTGCGGCTCGGCGTAGCGATGGCGCCCGTCCGCGAAGCGCAGGGGCGAGTGATTCTCACTCTGATCTTCGTCGCCTTAAGTTCCGGCGCGGCGGTCAGCCTGATCGCCTGGTTTATTGCCAACAACCTCACCCGCCCCATTGCCCAACTGACTCTGGCGGCTAAACGCATGGCAGAGGGTAAGCTCGATCAACCCGTGCCAACCGAAGGCACGGAGGAATTGGCGCAGCTGGCGCGAGCGTTTAACGAGATGGCGAAAAAACTCAACGTCATACTGGAGAACCAACGGGCGTTTGTGGCAAACGCTTCGCACGAACTTCGCACGCCGCTGACCAGCGTCAAGCTGCGTATCGAGGCACTGCGCGACGGCGCGGCGCAAGACCCCGAGGTGGGTCCCAAGTTTATGGCAGAGGTTGAAAGTGAAGTGGATCGTTTGGGGAAGATGGTCAACGACCTGCTCGATCTGTCGCGCATCGAAGCCGATTTAGAATCGCAAGCGCAAGCGGATGTTAATCTGGTTCAATTAGCGGAAGAGGCGCGTGACGCCTTCTCGGTGCGCGCCGGGCGCACCGCCGTTTCCATAGCAGTCGAGTCGGCGCGTCAATCGATCACCGTTAAAGGAAACGAATCGCAATTGCGGCGTTTGATTGACAACTTGCTTGATAACGCCATCAAATACACGCCGCGAGACGGAAAAGTGATTCTGAAAATTAGCGAGGCCGAGGGTGAAGTTAAATTGATCGTGCAAGATACAGGAGTCGGCATCCCCGCCGAAGAGCTGCCAAAAATTTTTGAGCGATTCTATCGCGGCGAGTCGCCGCCGATTCACACCATTCCACGCGAGAGCAGCGGGCTGGGTTTATCCATCGTGCACAGCATCGCCCGCGCGCATGGCGGCGAGATCGTCGCCGAGAGTGAACAGGGGAAAGGGACGACGATCACCGTTCTATTTAAAATTAAAACCTTTGAACGCTGATGACGCTGACTTTCGCTGAGGAACGCTGATTCTTTAAAAAACTTCCGAAGTCTAGGAGACTTCGGAAGTTTTTTTGTGTGTGGGTTTTACTTCTCTACCGCCCCGGCGTCAATCCATTTCTTCAACGCTGCTAGTTCGTCGGCGCTGAAGTTCATAAAGTGTTGACTGCTCTGCACTTCCACTATTTTACTCTTCGCCGAATCTTTTGGCACGATCACCGCGCCGCTGGTGCCGCCCTTCATCAATAGCGTGTAGGTAGAAACGTTCAACCCACCGGCGGCGGCATCCCCGTGACAGGCGGTGCATTTATCCAACAACGCTTTGAGGGTGTTGTCGAATGTCGCCGGTCCACTGCTGGGGGCAAGGGGGGTGGGCGCGGGCGTGGGCGCGGGAGGCTTTTGCGCGTCGAGAATCGCTTTGATCTTAGGCGCGTTCAAACCGGCGAATTTCCACGATGCTCCGTGACATGCCGCGTTCGAGCAGAAGGAAGAGTTGTCGTTGCCGCCGGGGTTGCCGGTCTTATGACACGCGGCGCAACTTTGATCGAGTGAGGTGCGATGCAAGCCGATCCAGTTCGGCGCCAAATGACTCTTGGGTTCTTGCCCGCGTTGAACTTCAATGTTGGCAACCAAGTTCTGCACCCCAGCGACCACAGGGATGGAATGACACAAATTACATTCCAGACGAACAGGTTCTTGCTTCGCATTCAGATGCTTGCCATCATGGCAACGGAAACAACCGGGTGTATCTTTATGCCCAAGGTTATTGGGGTGCGAATTCCAATCTGCTTTTTGTTCCGGGTAGACCGATTTTTCATAGACATCTTTAATGGCGTCTATCGCTTGTTTAACTTTGTTGATGTTGCCAGCATAATACTCAGGATATTTTGTTAGATAGAAGTTCACCAATCCTGAGGCGATCCCATCAAGTCCTTGTTGCTTGGAGGTATACGTGGCGCGCAACAATTCAACGCCTTTACTTTTGATCTCCGGCATCGCAGGGTCTATTAACCCTTGATCCAATAAAGCATCCATTGCCGATTCGGGCTGCTGGACCAAATGGGTGATACGGTTGTGGCAGGTGATACAGTCCATTTGCTTCAACTTCGATTCGGGGACATCACTCGCCTTGATCCCAGATTCAACGTCTAGGTATTCCGTCGTAGTGCCGTCATCGTTATAGATGCGCACGTAAGGAATAGTTTGATCGGTTTTATCGGTGGGGTAATAGAGAATCTTATTCTCAATATGCCAATGGATGCCTTTGCCTAAACCTTCGCGCTTGCTGCCACCACCCGTATGAAGAATCAGGTAAATGCTGGTGGGCGTATTCTTGGCATCCGTGCCATAACGTTCGATCTCTTTCATGCTGTCGCTAGCAAACTTTTGTGGCGAATGGCAACGTTCGCAAGTTTCGGTGGCGGGGCGCATCTCTCCTGCCGTAATGGGGAATTCGTAAGTAGTAAAAGCCAGAGCAATGACGTGCTTGGCATCACCCGCTTTACGCAAGATTTGATTGCCGACGAACTCACGACCAATGTGGCACTCCACGCAGTTGATGCGAGCATGAGGCGAGACCTGATAGGAAGCATATTCGGGCGGCATGGTGTGACACGAGGTGCCACAAAATTGAGGAGAACTGCTGTACTCCCAACCGTAAGCGCCGACGATCAACACTGCCAGCGTCGCCGCACCCAAAACGGCGTAAGGCAAAATGCGTATCCACCTCGGCGCGGTGGGTGGCGGGAAAAAGAAATCACGCAGGCGTTTAAACAATTCTTTCATTACTAATCTCCTCACTTTTTAACAATGTGCTGAAAATGATGATGTAACACAGACTTCAAGATATAAAGGATGCGGCTCAATCGGGTCGCATATAAAAACACATCCCCGAATCTCCGCACTGTTAAACCTTTGAACGCTGATTCTTTTTATTAGTTCAGCGAGTTTCAGCGTAGTCAGCGCTTTTAGCGTTCTGCTTTTAAACCTTTGAACGCTGACGACGCTGACTTTCGCTGAGGAACGCTGATTCTTTTTGTTTATTCAGCGAGATTCAGCGCACTCAACGATTTCAGCGTTCTGCTTTTAATCACTTTTCCGGCGCTCCGGCGGTGATCCAATCTTTCAACACTTTCAACTCGGCATCGCTGAATTTTCCGGGATGGGCGCCGCTCATCTTGGCGATGATCTTGCTCTTCTCTGCATCTTTGGGAACAATGACGGCGCCAGTGCTGCCGCCTTTCATGGTCGAGGCGTAACTCGCAAAATCCAAACCCGCTAACCCGCCGTGACACTCTATACATTTTTGTTGAAAGACCGTTGAGAGATTCCCTTCCCAGACCGCCTTCAATGCCGCCGGAGTTTGCGTTGGGCGGCGGGTGGGGAGCGGGGTCGGCTGCAACGGCGAGAAGGCCGGGACAATCGCCGCGCGTGGCTGCACGGTTTCAATCGCCGTCTTTTCAAAATTGACAAATTGATAAACGCCGAAGAGCAAGGCGACGGCGAACACACCGGCGAGCGGCACATACACTTGTTGCCGTTTCTGAATCGTGGGTTCATCTGCCATGACGTGCGCTGTGCCGGCTTTGATCTCCGAGAGTTCAAGCGGATGCTCGTGCGCCATTTCCTCTTCGGTCATCTTGCCCGTCCACATACTTTTGTTGAAGTGTTTGAGATGCACGCCGTATAAATGCCAAACGATGATCGCCATCACTGCCAGCAAGGCTTCGCCGCCATGCGCCGCCTTCGCCGCCGGAATAAATTCGCCGGGGAAGAAATAGGCGGTGGCAATGGGGTTCCACATCATGAAGCCGGTGATGACCATGATGAGCGTGCCCCAGATGAACGCCCAGTATTCTGCTTTCTCTTCGTAAGTGTAGCGTCCGCCTTGCGGTTTCTCTTTGCGAAGTCCGATGTTGTAAATGAACGTGCCAATAGCGTCGTTGAGATCGCGCACGCCGGGCAACATGGTGAAGCGCACCCGTTGAACCAGCACGCGATAGCCGATGGCGACAAGATGGTAAACAGTTTCAAGCATGAGGACGATGGCGGCGATGTGATGAATCTGCCGCGTCATCTCGATGCCGCCCATGATGTTGATCATCGCATCTGCCCAACCGGCGGATGGATATTTTTGCGGCAGTCCGGTAATCGCCAGAATGGTGAAGGAGGAGAGCGCAACAATATGCTCGAGGCGGTGCGCCAGTGAAAATCGTAGATAGGTTCTTTCAGTCATGTCGCTTGCCTTTTTCAATCTTTCTTGCCGCGAAGGCGTTTAACAATTTTGTTTCCGGCGTCGGCGACCACAAAGACCACCATGCTACCGATGACGCCGGGGATGAAGAATTGATAGAACAGGTTGACGTAAAACACTAAGGGGTTGTGTTGCGGCGATGGGTCGTAATGGCTCAACCAGGCATCGGGGAAATTCGCCGACGCGCCGGGATGACATTTTTGACAGGTGGTTAGAAGATTTTCTTTAACTTCGAGTCCCTTCTTGGGATCGCGGACGCTGCTGATCTTATGCGTGCCGTGACAATCAATGCACAACGGTTTATTGGGAAGTTGATCAGGGGCGCGTTGTTCAAAGAGTGTCACCGTGGTGCCGTGAAAATCGGCGACGTACGAATTGTAGACATCCATGTTCAATCCATACTTCGACATGCGGACTTTATCGGTGTGGCACGAGGCGCACAACTGCGGCGAGTTGAGCAAAAATTTTGTGGTGCGCGGGTCGGCGATGTTATGCACGCCGTGACAGGTGATGCACGATGGCACGTCGGCGTTGTCGTCTTTGACCAGAGCCGTGCCGTGAGCGCTCTCTTTGTATTCGGCGACGATGCGGCTGTGACACTTGACGCAGGCATTAGGGATGTTGGCGCGCGGTGTGTTGGGTGATTGGGTGTAATGCGGGTTATGGCAATCGGAGCAGGTGGCGGTGTTGTCGTTGCCTTTGAGATGCAATTGATTATGAATGCTGTCGGTTTGTTTGGTGGCTTCGTTAGGATGACAGGTTTTGCACGACTGCGAGAAATCGTACGCCACTTGCCGCAAACTTCGGAAGGCAGAGGGCGGGTGAGGGAAGGCGGTGATGTTGCTGTGGCAGTTGAAACAACCGATAGAGGCTTTGCCATGTTTCGAGGCGGCATACGCCGTGCCATCAATGGTGAGATACAGTTGCTCGCCATTGGGCAGATCTTTAATTTGATCGGGTTTGCCGTGGCAGTCGAGACATTGTTTATCAGAATTGATCGTCATAGCGGGCGCCGCCGGTGTCGGCGTCACCTGCTGAGGTGTGGAGGCGGCATTCGCAGTGGAAAACGCCATCGCCAAAACGATCAGCACTAAAAATGCGGCGATGATCCCTGCTCGGATTAAATGTTTCATGGTTACTCCTGTTTCCTTTTCCAAACTGCGCTTATCATACTTTAATCTGTTGAGGAGTTAAGTGGTCAACTATCAATTCTTGTGATGACGAATGTCATCTTCTATAGGAGGCAAATCGCAAGACCCGAAGGTTTTTGTGAACCCTTCGGGTCTGTTTAGAACGAGACACCGAGTGTCAAAGACACTCGGTGTCTGAATCTAGCACATCCCTATTCCAAACACCGAGTGTCTTAAAGACACTCGGTGTTTGAATCTTTTTTTTCTACGGTTTGAAAACAAAAGGTGTCGAGCCGCTTTGATAAGCGTGACGCACTTGGGCGTTGTCGAACACGGCGACGCCGAAGTAGTAGGTGCCTTTCAAATCTTTGAATTGCACATCGGTCTTGCCGCCGGTGTCGAGCTTGCGCGCGAACTCAATCGTCCACTTGCCGTCTGCCCACTTCCACGCGGCGCTGATGTCGCCACGATCACCTTTGTAAGGCGCGGCATACACGCCGGGGACCATGTCGCCTTCTTTATACTTCGTCGCATCAAACGGAACTTTGTCGCCATCGAGGATGAGGTAGTTGCCCGCGCCCGCAGGTTTGTTGCCCGCTAAGCCGAAGGCAGGGAGTTTGGTCTTGTCGTCAATGTTGTTCTTGTAACCGCCGCCGTCATTCGGATCGCTCTTGCGTCCGGCATCGGGTGATTTTTCTTTATCCCATTTGGTGCTGTCGAGATATTGATCATCTACCTGCGCCACATTGCGTTGCGATTTCCAATGCCAAATGTCAGCCGTTAAACCTTCGGGGAGATATTTGTTGCCGTAAGGTTTGTTGGGTTCACCGGCGTGGCAAGCAACGAAGCAGCCTTGCTTGTCAAAGTTCGGGATCGTGCTAATGGGCCAGATCATCGAGAACTTGTCTTCGTAATAAACGTTATTGTCGCCGCCCTTATCATTGGGGTCGGTCAGTTGCGCCCACTTGCCATCTTTAAGCAGCCACGGCGAGCGTTTCTCGCTGTTGGTCTTGTCGTCGTAGGTCATCAAGAAGTACACCTTCTCTTTGGTGTAAACAGATTTGAATACGACATTGGATGAAAAATTATTGACGCCACCTTCGATTTTAATTTGAGTCGCGGGGGCATCTTTCCACATCGCGTCATCGGCAACGCCATCCAGTTTCGGATCGGCTGAAGCTGCAACAGAAACCAACGCACCTTCGGGAGCTTTGAACGCGGGCATTGCCGTTGGCGGAACAGCCGTCGGCGCAACCGTCGGCGGAACTGCGGTGGGTTTGGGCAGGTCTGTCGGCTTGGGCGCTTCGGTGGTGGGGGTGGCGCACGCGGCAAGGATCATGCTGATCGCTGCCAAGACACCAATGAGAGTAAACAGTTTGTGTTTCATTAGAAAATCCTCCTTTGGATTTAATGATCACACTATAGGAGGATCGAATGGATCGCGTTAGGGATGAGTGACCCTATTGTGATAGGGACATGCCAATGTCAATCCCATTGTCACTTCTTCTGTCATACAAAAGTCATTTGAATATGACAGGAGGCATGATGAAGTGGATGAGTAAATACATTTAACAACTTGGCTGATCTTGCGATCAGCCAAGTGTTCTTAACTGCTTTGGGGAGCAACACTAGGAAATTACTTCTTCGCCGCCGTGTGATAGCTATTCGCCGTCTCTTTCAAAAGATCGTCTTTCTTCTCCATTGCGCCGCCCGGTATGTGGCACGATTTACAAGCGAAGTCCAACGCGATTTGCGAATTCGCCGCTTTACCATCGGCGGTGAATTGGCTCGTCAGCGAGGTGTCAATCGCCATGAGATGCGCGCGAATATCGCCGGTGAATTTCTTGGCATCGCCCCAGGCCGATTTGACGATGCGCGGCATGTGGCACGACTCGCATTTCACGTTGGCGTGTTTATCTACCTTTTGAGCTTTGGCTTCTTTGAAGTGGCAGTTGGCGCAGGTGGTGCGGGTAGTTTGGGCTTTCGCCTGACGCAACTGTGCCACACCTTTGTGCGGATCATGGCAGGTCACGCAGTCGAGGGTGATGTGCTTGCTCTGATACAACTCCTCATACTGCTCGTGATGCTCGATGAAACCGCCAGCAGCATTCACCACTTCCACGTTGTCGCGGCGATGGCACTTGCCGCATAACTCCGAACTGCGATCCACTTTGACGGCAGAGCCGTAAGGGTTCTTGGCGTGTGAACTACCCGGGCCATGGCACGATTCGCATTGAATGCCAGGTTCAGCCCACGTACCAACCACGCCCTTCATGTTGTCTTGATTGCCAGTAGGTTTATAGCCGGTTGTATGGCAAGTTCCGCAGGTATACTTCAATTCTTTCACGCCGGGGTTGTACCCAACCCAACCCGCATCTTTGCCAACAGCGTCGTTAGCAAAGTTATATTGATTGAGATATTTATCGTTGCCGCTCGCGCCCGGCTTATCGGTGATGATGAAGCCGTCCTTGTTCATGAAGCGAGCTTTCCAGTTGAAGCCGCCGATGACGTAGGAAATGTCATTCCAGGTGTAACCTTCGGGCAGCGCGGGAAGTTTCGTAAATGGGTATTCCGGCGCCTTGCCGCCGACCACTTTATTTAACTTCCACGGATGACCGCTCTTGCGGAAAGTATCATAGATTTCTTTATGGCACTCGCCACACTTCGCCGAAGTGATGTAGTCCGACCCGGCAATTCCGGCAGCGCCCGCATCACCTTTGGGACCTGCGGGACCGGCATCGCCTTTGGCTCCCGTCGGACCTGCCGGACCTGCCAGACCTTGCGGACCGGCACACGCCGCCAACAGCAATATCACAACCACTACCGCCGCTGGCAATATCAATTTGCGTAACATAGCATTCTCCTTTACCTATTTGTATTTCTGAAAACGGTTCAGTTATCTGACCCGCAGCAGTTACAGAATTAGGTCGCACCCGATCTGTTCAATCGCTTTTGAGAGAGGAGAGAGGCGCGTTGAAGAGTGATCACACAAGCCAACAGAGCTTGCAAAACACTTATCAAGTTTTAATCTTGTTTCTACTATAAGGGGAACGCCGTCGAGGAGGTTAGGGACAGTTGACCCTAATTAAATAGGGGCAGGTGACACTTCACATTATTCGCGCCCAAGTTTGTCAAAGAGATGATGTTCCACTGCATACGTCGCCAGTTCAATGCGATTCACCAGATGAAGTTTCTCCAAGATCGTGCTGACGTAGTTGCGCACAGTCTTCCCGCTCAAATTTAAAAGCACGCCGATCTCGGCGTTGGTTTTGCCGCGCGCCACTTGCACCAGCACGTCCATCTCACGATCTGACAAATCGCGAAACGCATCTTCTTCGGATTTGCGTTCTTGTTCGCGCACACGCGACAGAAGACGCGAGGTGGTTGAAGGATCGAGCAGCGCCTCACCGCGCGCAGCAGCCGCCACTGCGCGCAGCAGTTCTTCATTACCGACCTGCTTCAAGACGTAGCCCACCGCCCCCGCTTGAATCGCCCGCATCACCAGTTCATCATCGGCAAAAGATGTAAGCATGACTACTTTTGTTTGCGGAAATTTTAAAATGATGTCGCGCGTGGCGACGATGCCGCCCTCGCCGGGCATGCGGATGTCCATCAACACAACATCAGGGCGCAGCTGCTCCACACTTTTCAGCGACTCACCTGCGGTGCCCGCCTCGCCCACCACTTCCATATTCTCTTGATCGTTGATCAGAGTCATCAACCCCAACCGAACGATTTCGTGATCGTCAACTAAGAGGACGCGAATTTTTGTCATAGAGTTTGTGTTTAAACCTTTGCACGCTGATGTCGCTGATTGGCGCTGATCAACGCTGATTCGTTTTATATCAGCGAGATTCAGCGTTCTCAGCGATTTCAGCGTTCTGCTTTTAATGCTCATCCTTCCACGGCGCCATCAACGTCACCAGCGTGCCTTTGCCGTTTTCACCGTTGATGTGGATCGCCCCACCTAACAAACGGGCGCGGTCGCGCATGTTACGCAATCCATAACCGGCATTCGGTTCGCGCGCCAGCCCAACGCCGTCATCCCGAATTAAAATTTGCAACCAATCATCTACACGATGAGTGCTGATCAAAACTTGATGGGCATGGGCATGACGCACCACGTTGGAAAGCGACTCGTTGACAATGGCGATGACGTGCGCCGTGCGAATCGGCGAAAACGAATCGGCGGGCGATAGTTTGAGATCGAGTGAGACGTTGACCAAAGAGCAGAAGCGCGGATCGGCGGCGACAGCGCGAAGCGATTCTAACAATGTTGCATTGGAGGGTTCGGAGCGAAGCTCGCCCAAGTTGCGCCGCAGATCGCCGATGGCGTCATTCAACACTTCAAGTGCTTTGTGCAAACGATTCGCCGCCGCTTCGTTGCCGTTGATCAATTTGGAAGTTGACTCGACCAACAACCCGGCGGTGTACACTTTTTGAATCGCGCCATCGTGCAGGTCGCGGGCGATGCGTTCACGCTCGGCGGCGAGTATTTGTCCTTGCTCCATGCTTTCGATCATGCGCTCCGTTTCCACTTCAAACACTTCAAGGGCGCGGATGATCGAAATAGTTAATATTAAACCGACGGCTGAACGGAACACCATCGTCGGCACGCCAAAGGTGTCAACAAAGACGCGCGTGTTGATCATATTCCCCGGAAAAAATGGAACGGCGGGCGAGACGAGTCCAGCGAAGAAAGCATACAACACGAGGGCAACGCCACCGACGCGCAGAGTATTTACAATGTGCGGGACGTTGAGCAGGGCGATGCGGCGCACAGCTTGTTGGCGCAAACCGTACGCCGAGAGCATGCCGCCGCTGAAGCCGATGAAGTAACGGGCGAGGGCGTTGGCGATGTTGGAGATTGTTTGCGAATCAGAAATAAATGAGGGCAGGATGAAGAACGTGACGAGCGTCCATATCACAAAAACGATCAGAGGGATGTGCCGCCAACGATCCCAGCCAAAGGGGCGCAGCAGGGTCACGCCGAATTGCAGGAGGCAGGCGAAT
>JACRLA010000199.1 GCA_016215145.1 Chloroflexota bacterium | reverse complement strand
TTCTTGGCGCGCATCATCCGCGCTTACTTCGCGGCGGACAAATTTATGATTAGCACCGATGATCTGCCTCATGCGTTTCTCAATCACTTCTAAATCTTCGGGCGTGAGTGAGCGCGGCAGATCGAAGTCATAATAAAATCCCTCGTCAATTGGCGGACCGATGGCGATCTTCGCCTGTCCCGGAAACATCTCCATCACCGCTTGCGCCATGACGTGCGCCGCCGAGTGACGGATTTTATACAGTTCGGATTCTTCATAACGTTCTTTAACTTGATTTGACATTTTGATTCTCCTGAATATGAACACAGTCTGCCGAATCGCTTTTTCTTACGGTGACGCGGACTCGGCAGAGGCGCGACTCACAACCTCATCCGATCCGCCTTATAGTGTTCTTGTGATCGTTAGTCATAATTTTTCTCCATCGGACTTCGTCTAAACTTTTGGCGGCTGCGCGGTGAAGAACACCACCAGAAAGATCACCACTGCAATGACCGCCGACACAGCGAACTGCCTCACCAGCAGAGTCGGCGGCACCGTAGGCAAACGCCCAGAGTTGAGCGACGTCAGCCATCCACCGAACAATTCTCCAATCGCATTTGCCCACACAGACATGATCACCCCAACCACAATCGCGCCAACGATGGATTCATTGTTGATGTGATACGTCGCCAACCAACCGTTGATCACGGGGATGCCGACAATTAAAAAACTGGCGCAAGCAACCAGCACACCCGTGATTCGGAATCGCATAGTAGGCTGTTCATCTTTTTTGCGCCACAACAATTGCCACGCATCTATGATCAACATCGGTATCACAATGAGAGCGTGCGACACCACGCCCATTTCTTTTGAGGCGTTGAAGAACGCCACCATGAATGAACGAAAAATGATGATCGTCAGCGCGGCAATCGTGACCACGCCAAAGCGGCGCGACAAACGCACGCCGATAGTGGCGAGTAAAACGCCCAGCGTCACCATTGTGACCGGATACGTCCATTGTGGACGCTCGGCAAGAGTCTGCACAACTTTCGCGCTCACCTGAGTGACGGGAGCGGCGGCGCTATCGTAATCTGTCACTAGCACCAACAACATCACGCCACCGATGCCCATGGCAAGCCCGGCGAATACGTTATTGAGACTCAACGACGACGAGCGCTCGCCCGACAAAAACACTGCTGACAACATGATCATCACAAAACCAAAAGAGGTGAGTAGAAGAATGTGCGGCAGACTCCAGGCAGTAATGTCCAAGCCATAGATCAAATGCCATACTTGATCCGATGGCAGTGAGAACATCAAATAGGCGGCGACCAACCCGAACATGCCGATGTAAGGGTGTGAACGAAAACCAACGCGCACATCACTGCGGTCAGCGCGTATCGCTTGATACAACGACATGCCTGCCACAATCGTCAACGCGCCGAGCGACACATACAAAAGTTTATGCGGTGCCCACAAAAAATCGTTCAGCACTTCGGCGAAGCCATAGATGCGATGCCACGTCTCATCCCAGAACACGCCGATAAGGGTGAGCAGTCCGGCGAACAATGCAGCCAACAGCATCACGTAAGAAGCCTCGGTAAGTTGCGCCGAATGATTCTTTGCCGGTGCCGGCAGTGGGCTGAAGAACAGCCACCAACACAGTCCGCCGAACACTACCAGCGTTGAACCTAACACTGCCACGCCCAACCAGAATTTGGATTCGCTCACATCGGGGATGCCGCCCCAACGCACCATCAACGCCAAGACTACGAAGAATGAAATGGCTAAGCTCATCATCAGATAATTTTGTCGCCGTTCACTCGCCAACATTTTTCTCTCCTTTATCCGCCACAAACAAAAAGACTCTCGCCCATGAATGTTGGGGCGAGAGTCTTAGTAACACTCACGCGGTTCCACCCAAGTTGATCGATCTAGATCGATCATCTCTTGAAGCTGTAACGGGCTAACCCGTTCGTCTTATTGGTAACGCGATTAAAAATCGCTGTTACGGTTCAGATTCACGCTCACGGGTGGTTTTCATTGCTTCACTACTTGCAATCACTTTCAGTCTTGGTGATTGCTCCCTGTTTAGAGTGAAAACAATTACTCGTCCCGTTCAATGCGTTTCAATATTCAATGTTGTTGTCATTATATTGAACATCGCCGAGATGTCAATCTCAGATTCTGCTATACAATCGCAGAAACGAATTTCAAGGTGATCTATGCGTGCCAAATCCAAAGAACGTTTGAAAACGGAACAACTACGTCGCGAACAAGGTTTATCCTATAACGAAATTGCCGCGTTGACTGGTATTAGCAAAAGCACGCTCTCGGCTTGGCTTAGAGATATTCCTTTAACTGTGGAGCAGGAAACACGCTTGCAAGAACGTCTGCGGGCGAATCGATCTTCCTTCGCTGCCCGTGCTTTACCTATCAACCGCGAACGTCACCAACGCGCTCGACAACGAGCGTATCAATCAGGCGTGGACATCGCCAAGATGGTACCCGATCAAGCAAACATTCACGAACTTGCTCTTGCCATGCTTTACTTAGGCGAGGGGGCAAAACGAAATAGTGTGGTGCAAATCGCCAACACCGATCCAAGCATTTTGCGATTCTTTTTGTGGGCATTGCGCCATTTGTATGACGTTAACGAAAAACGGTTATCATTTCGTCTAAATCTAGTCGAAGTGGCGCGATCACACGAAGAAAATTTTGTCGTGTGGTGGTGTCAACAACTCAATTGTTCACGCGGACAATTCAGGAAGACGCAATTCGATCCCCGTTCCCGTGCAACTCACATCACTGACAACTATCGTGGTGTCTGCACCATAAATTACAACGATCTCTTTCTTCAACAACATATTCTCGGTTTAGCGCACACTTATATCCGAGAAAAACAAAATGACCGTCAAGAATGACGGTCATTAAGTGGGCGGCACAGGGCTCGAACCTGCGAACCTCTCGGATGTCAACCGAGTGCTCTAACCAACTGAGCTAGCCGCCCAAAGTGTTCGCATTATAGCGCAAACTCACACAGGTCTCAACACACGATCTTCGCGCAACTTTTTAAACAACATCACAGTGCCAGCCGGTTGTGATTCTTTCACCGCTTCGCGCCAGGCAGTGATGCTGATCTTCTCGACAGTGATCGGCTCGTAGCCCGCCACAGAAAAGGCGGCGACACTGGCGTTCATCGCTGGCGGCAAGAAGACGAAAGAGGCTTCACTCTGCAATTCGTTAGACGATAATTCAATCGCCTCTAACATCGGCTTGAGAACAGAATCCAGCGCAACCTCAGGCAGCAAATGCAATTCATCAATGCGCGTCACCAAATTATCTACGCGCCAACCCGCCAACGCGCCCAACGCGCCATTGACCTGCGCCAGCGTGAATGCTTTTTGCCCGAAGGCTTCCATGATGTCGGTGCGCGTGAGAGGCGTCGGCGGCTTGCTTACCTGATTCACAAATGTAGCGATAGCGGCAGCGTCTGACGGTTTGCCACGACGGATAGAGATGCTTGGGATGCGAGAACGAATGACGGTAGCCGCCTGTGTCGCCGCCACAAAAGTGGATGCCGCCTCTTCAGGTTGGGCGAAGCCGCCGCTTACGAGCGTCGCCCATGCCGCTTGCACTTGCGTCCACGAATCTTCAAACGATCCCGCGTTTTGAATCACCACATTGGCTTTCGCCAATTTATCGGCTTGCGGGTTTTGAGCTTGAAGACGCAACCGCGCCTGATCGGGAGTCAGGTTGCGCTTTTGAACCAGACGAACTATTTGCACTTCGTCGGGGGCGTTGACCACCCAAACTGCATCGCACCATCCGGTGAGATCGCCTTCAAGCAATTTGATGGCTTCAATGACGATCACTTTTTGAGTGGCGCGTTTCGCCAAAATATCTACGGCTTGGCGCACAATGGGATGGATGATCGCTTCAAGTTTGGCGAGGGCTTTAGGATTCGCAAAGACAATACTGCCAAGCATTTGACGATCAATCTGTCCATCCTCACCGACCACAAACTCACCAAAGGCTTGAACGACTTTATCGTAAGCCGGACCGCCCTTTGACGTTGCCTGATGCGAGAGACCGTCGGCGTCAATGCCAAACGCGCCGAGATGTTCCAGCATTTTACGAATGACGCTTTTGCCGGTGCCGATGTTGCCCGTCAAACCAATAACGTATTTTCCAGTCCAATGACTCATGCGCGGTATTCTATCTTTCGTGAGGGTGAGAGTCAAGGTTTCTTCGCCCAATACACATTCGCTCCTGCGGCGACAAACACTTCCTTGTTGGTGCCAACTGCCAGCGCGGTGACGGCCTCCCCGATGGCGGCTGCCGGTTTAAATTGTCGCTGTAACACCATCTTCAGACTCAATTGATAAATCGCCGAGGTGCCGCGATCTAATAAATACAACGACGGCTCGGGCGGTGGATCGAAATAAATCTCGCCGGGGATTTTGAGATCGTCGAGTCGATCTCCGCTGACGTGACCCGTGCGCGAATCGGCGACGGACATGGCGGGCGTGCAGTTTGTGTTCAGGGTGGCGGCATCGCGCGTGCAGTGAGTCACGCGCCCATCGCCGCGCAGGATATACACTTCGCCGCTGGTCGAGATGGTGAAGCTAAGAGCGTTAGTGAGATCGGGAGTCTGACCGGCAAAATAATGTTTGGGTCGCTCAGAGAACACACCACTTGGGCGATCATATTGCCAAATTTCATTCGAGCCGGGATCGAACACATACAAACGATTAGCGTAGATCGAGATCGCTTTGGGTTTCTTCCATCCTGAATCGGGCATGATGAGCGGTGAAGCTTGCGGCGGCGTGCCATCGGGTTTGCAATACATCAACGCACCGTTCTCATCCACCGCCAGCAGCACAGGTTGATTGATGATGTTCGGTACGTCGAGCCAAGCAATATCTACGATGCGTTTGATGACGAGCGAGCCAACGGGACCCGCGGCGCAATCAAAGGTGCGATCCATTGCATACTTGTTCGACTTCGTAAGAATCGCGCGATACACTTTTTGATGCGCCGAGTCGAGGGCGTACACTTCGCTGCCGCTCGCTACCACTTGCGTGATCGTCGCCGTGGGATTAAACCCACCCGGCACCAACACTTCAAAATTGAGTCGTTGCGTGCCTTCAACTGCATCTACAGATTGTTGCGCTTCGGCGCGCAGCGTTGCCGAATCGGGTTGACTGGGGAAGACGGCATCGGCTTGATCGAGATAAGCCATTGCGGTGATCCAATGCGGCTTCGCCGAATTCGAGTCGGCCGAGGTGCGAGCGAGACCCGCTTCTAATTTCGCGGCGTCCAGATATTCTTTAAATTGTTGATTGCGCCCGCGTTGAACATAGACAACACCCACAACGACTCCGACGATCAACGGCAGGATGATAGCAATCGCCATCATGGTTGAATTCGGAACGCGAATTCTGGTTTCGGGATTCAGCACGCCTTCGGGCAACAAACGACTCAACGCCGACGCGCCCGACGACGAAATTTTTGAACCGACCACCGCGCCGCGTCTCTTGATTGCGCTCTCGCCGCGATTGAGCGGGAGACTGGCAAACCAATCTTTCATTTTTGATTTTAAATTCTCAAGGATCGACTCGCGCGGCTCTTCTTCCTCTTCATCGTCATCCTCTTCAAATTCGTAGACGTGTTCGCCGATCTGCACCACCGCTTCTTCCTCAGGGGGCGCGAACTCTGTCTCTTCAACTTTTAATTCTTCTTCGAGCGTCGGCGCATCAGGATCAGGGTCGCCCATCATCGGCGAAGATCGCACACGCGCTATAATGTTTTCGAGCGATGACGGTTCGCTTGAAACAGGTTCGGGTTCAGGCGCTGGCTCACGCACGAGAGGCGGCGTCACCGGAATCGGTTGCGGTTTGGGTTCAGGGATCAGCGGCGCGGCAGTGATCGAAGGTCGAGCTTTGATCGGCATCGCACCCTCATCCACAAAACGAACGATCATCGCATTGGCTTCATCACCTGCCATGCGAGTCAAACGGGCAATCGCCGACTCGAGTGTGAGTGAGGTGAAATGCGGGAACGACGACCAGCCTTCGGGAATTGAAGCGGAGAGAATTAAAAAATCGGCGGGGCTGATGGTGGTATAAAAATATTGGATGTCGGGCTGCGAACTTGCGCCGATGGGCGCGGGCGCGGTTTCGGGAACGCGCTCGACGGTGTGCGAGCGAATGATGAGCGATTGACCGTGACCGACGTGGGCGATGTAAAAATCGTTGTTGCGTAAAACGGCGCAACACATACCGCCGGTGATCGCGCCGCTCGATGGAGGCCAGCGATTGAGGTCGAGTAGTTTGGCATTGACCGCGCTGATCGCCGCGCGCGTGGCAGAGGTGACGGTGCCGGGTG
>JACRLA010000198.1 GCA_016215145.1 Chloroflexota bacterium | reverse complement strand
TGCGCCCCACGGCAAGCATGGCTTCTTCGGCAGACGGCGTTTCAGTGAATTGAAAACTGCGATCAATCATCTCAAGCGTTGCGCGCAGAAAGCGGGTTATTTCGCGGTCATCATCAACGAGGAGGATTTTGGAAGCCATGCCAAGATTTTATCACTTAACGTTATAGCCGTAAACAAAAGTTAAAAAAAGACTGGGACAAGTTTTTCGCTTGTCCCAGTCTTGGAAGACTTACATCTTACTCCACCCTCCAACACGCCACCCAATGATCTTTAGACACTTCCTTGAATTCAGGTTCCTGCTGCGAGCAATGTTCCAGCGCAACCGGGCAGCGCGGATGGAAACGGCATCCGCTCGGCGGGCGCAACGGGCTTGGCACATCGCCTTTGAGTACGATACGTTGGCGTTTTTCTACGATGTTGGGATCGGGGATCGGGATCGCCGAGAGCAGTGCTTGCGTATACGGATGGAGCGGGTTGCGGAAAATTTCGTCGCGCCCGGTGAGTTCGACCAACTTGCCCAAATACATCACGCCCACACGATCCGAAATATGTTCGACCACGCTGAGGTTGTGGGCAACGAAGAGATAGGTCAGGCTAAATTCTTTTTGCAGTTCTTTGAGGATGTTCAAGACTTGCGCTTGAATAGACACATCGAGAGCGGAGACCGGCTCATCGCACACAATAAACTGCGGGCGCAGCGCCAAAGCGCGGGCAATGCCGATGCGCTGGCGTTGACCGCCGGAGAATTCGTGCGGATAACGCCGCGCGTGATAATCTTCCAAACCGACTTTACGCAGGATATTGATCACAATTTCAAATCGATCCTTGCTGCTCTTCATGCCATGCACCAGTAGCCCTTCGGCGATACTTTCGCCAACGGGCATGCGTGGGTCGAGTGATGAAAATGGATCTTGGAAAATGATCTGCATGTTGCGGCGCAGATCTTTAAGTAGGCGCGGGCTGGCGCCAAACACGTCCTGCCCGTCAAACAACACTTTGCCCGAAGTCGCCGGGATCAGGCGCAGGATCGTCCGCCCCACCGTCGTCTTGCCGCAGCCGGATTCGCCCACCAAGCCAAACGTCTCGCCGTCACGGATCGTGAACGAGACATTCTCTACCGCCTGCACTTGCGCCACCACGCGCTGCAACAAACCGCCGCGCACCGGGAAATACTTGACCAAATTTTTTACAACGATAAGGTCTTTATTCGTCGAGTTCTTTGTGTCCGCAGTCATTAATCAGACTCCTCAATCTTCTCTGTGTTTTTATTTAACGTAACTGCTCAGCCGTTCCGTCATTGCGAGCGCACTTTGCGAAGCAATCTCGGTCGCGCTATGAGATTGCTTCGTCGCAAAGAACGCTCCTCGCAATGACGTTGAGCAGTCACTATTTAACGCTCTAAGCCAATGGGGCTTGGTGATTCTGCCCATCTTGATACAGCCAACAACGCACCGAGTGTCCGGCTGACGCCGGCAAAAGATCAGGAGAGGTCTGGGCGCAGATCTCCAAGTTGTGTTCCACACGGAAGCGACAGCGAGGAGCAAAACGGCAACCCGGCGGCAGGTTGACCAGATTCGGCACGGTGCCGGGGATCACATCCAATTCACCTTTGACCACACCTAAGACCGGGATCGAACCAATGAGTCCTTTTGTGTATGGATGTTTTGGATCGGCAAAGAGAGTGCGCACGTCTGTCTGTTCGACGATTTGCCCGGCGTACATCACCGCCACCCGCTCCGCCATTTCCGCCACCACGCCCAAATCGTGCGTGATCAAAATGATCGAGGCTTGCATCTTGGTGCGTAGATCGCGCATCAGATCAAGAATCTGCGCTTGGATTGTCACATCAAGAGCCGTGGTCGGTTCATCGGCGATCAACAATTCGGGCGCGCAGGCTAATGCCATGGCAATCATCACGCGCTGTGCCATACCGCCGGAGAGTTCATGCGGATAGGCATGGGCGCGGCGATCTGCATCGGGGATGCCGACCATTTTCAATAACGTGATCGCCCGTTCCCATCCGGCTTGCTTGCCTAACGATTGGTGGATGTTCAACACTTCGGCGATCTGATCGCCCACTTTGAATACGGGGTTGAGGGACGATTGCGGCTGTTGAAAGATCATCGAGATGCGGTTGCCGCGCAGCTTCATCATCTCGTTCTCGGACATCTTCAATATATCTTGCCCGTCAAAGATGATCTCGCCTTCCACCACCCTGCCCGGCACGCCGATGAGGCGCATAATCGTCAGCGAGGTCACGCTTTTGCCGCAGCCCGATTCGCCAACCAAGCCCATCACTTCACCGCGATTGACGGAAAAATCTACACCATCTACTGCTTTGACAACGCCATCTTCCGTATAAAAATAAGTCTTCAAGTTGCGAACTTCTAGCATCGCCCCCTGACCAGCAGGTGTAGATTGTTGATTTTTATCGTTAGTCACAGTAAGCATCCTCCACAGAACATTTTACTCGAGATAAGAATTTTTGCTTCGCCAGACCCGAAGGGATTTGTAAACCCTTCGGGTCTTTTCTAGTTTTAGAGTTTAAGGCGCGGGTCTAAAGCGTCGCGCAGTCCGTCGCCGACAAAGTTGAAGGCGAGTGAACATAAAAAGATCGGCGTGCCTGACATTAGCGGCAGCCAAGGGTACAAGAACATATAGCTTTGCGCCGACGACAGCATATTGCCCCACGTCGGTGTCGGGTCTTGGATGCCTAGTCCCAAAAAGCTCAACGCCGCTTCGGTGATGATCAAGCCGGAGAGACCAAGCGTTGCGCTGACGATCATCGGTGCCATAGCGTTGGGAATCATGTGGGTAAAAACGATGCGCGCATCGGACGCACCTAAAGCGCGAGAAGCTTCGGTGAATGTTTGCTCGCGCAGTGATAAAACGACGCCGCGAATTAAACGTGAACTGCCCAGCCAACCAAAGCCGGACAAGATAGCAATCACCATGATCACTTGCGTGGCATTGTCGGAGCGGATGATTAATAACCACGCCACAAAGTTCCGCAAAAATTCTGGGATAGGCAGGGCGTCTTTATTTTGAATCAACAAAGCTGAAATGATGAGTAATAAAGGCAATTGAGGGATGGTGAGCAAAAATTCCACGAAACGCATCGCAACCGCATCTACCGGTCCACCCAAGTATCCGGCGGTTGCGCCGACGATCACGCCAATGACGGTGCTAATGGTTTGGGCGATCAAGGCGACCAACAATGAAATGCGCGCGGCGTAAATAATACGCGACCAATAATCGCGCCCGATCTGATCCGTTCCAAAGTAATGGATGCGCCCGCTTCCGTCAATGGCGGCAGTGCCGGGGCGGACAAAGTCATTACCCACTGAAATATCTGTCGGATCGAAAGGGGCGATCACTGGCGCCAGCGCGGCGATGACAAAAATGATCAATAGGGCAACCAGCGCCACCATCGCCAAGCGGTGCCGCAAAAAGCGCTTCGTGACCAGCTGAAGTTGGCTGACCTCTTCCGGCATCGCCTCAGCGGACAAAACTTTTATAGTATTCGATGAAGTAATAGTCGCCATATAAAAAGTTGTTATTTAAAAGTCAGTGCAACCGTATACGCGGGTCCACCACCGTATAAAGGAGATCGGAAATGAGAGTCGCTATCACCGTAAGTGTCGCCGTGATCAGCAAAAATGCCATCGCCACCGGATAATCACTGCGCCCCAGCGCATCGAAATATAGACGTCCCATGCCGGGCCAATTGAACACGGTTTCGGTGATGATCGCTCCGCCAAAAGCGGCGGGGAGGGAGAAAACAACTAAAGTAACAAACGGGATGAGCGCGTTACGTAAAGCGTGCTTGATAATCACGACCCGCTCTTCAAGGCCTTTGGCGCGCGCCGTACGTACGTAATCTTGGCGCAGCACTTCTAACATGCTGCCGCGAATGAATCGCACCCAACCGGCAACGTTAACCATGATCAGCACCGACATCGGCATGATCATGTGCAGCACTTTATCGAGGAGAGAACCCGCAGTGACATTACCCAACAACGGAATGAAAAAATCTCGGGCTGATTCGGCGTTGCCTGTTGGCAGCCAAAACCAGCCGAGGTCTTTAAAGATCAAACTAAAAACTAAAATCATTAACAAAGCAAAAAAGAAAGTCGGCATGGACGAGCCGAAGAAAGCGAGGACGGTAACGAAGTAATCGAACTTGGAATATTGGCGCACAGCAGAATACGCGCCGATAGGAACGCCGATGAGAATAGCCAACGTCAGTGAGGTGATCATCAACTGCAACGTGTAAGGCAAGCGTGATTCTATTAACAGGCTGACCGGTCTATCGCGCAAGAGAACCCACGAGGTGCCGAAATCGCCGAATGCCACGCCGTTACTGGTGCGCCGATCCTTCAGATCGTTCAACGTCACATCTTGTCCCGGCACACAACCGATCACTTCCGTCCACATCTTGCCGGTGTTAACATCACGAACTGTTTGTTCAATCGGCATACGGCAACCAACGATCAGATCGCCGAAGAAACTTTGTCCGCCGATTTCGATGGGTCCGCGCGGCAAGCCGATCAACCAACGTGAAAAGCGCACCGGCAAATTGAGGTCGAGTTCAAAAAACGCGCGAATACGGGCGATCTCTTCTTGGTTGATCTGGATTTGCGCCTGCGCCAAGAACGACAACGGTCCTCCAGGCGCCAGGCTCATGAGGGTGTAGGAGGCAATCGCCGAGAAGAACAACACGATCACCATTTGCACAAAACGGCGGACAAGATAATTGAACATATAAGAGCGGCTCCGAGTTACAGTGAATAATGCAGGCGCAGAAAAGAACTTACTGCGCCTGCATTTTAACTCAATTTGCGAGAATCACATCTCGAAACTTTTGCACACCTGTTACGGCACGTTCAAGTTCATGTCAATGTGTTCCCAGGTGCCGCTGGCTTTGATCTGCGTCTGGATTTTGTCCTTGGCATCCAACACGAGTTTCACTTCGTTGCCCGCGCCGAGCGTCTCGGAACCGAGAGCGTCCACCGCGCCGGTGAGCAACTGCGCTACGGCTTGGTTGGTGTCGGCGATGAAGACGACAGTGAGCTTCTTGATCTTAGGAGCGCCCTTGTAGAAGTTCGGATTCGCTTCGAGCGTGATGCTCTTTGCCTTGTCCCACTTCTTGATGATGTAAGGACCCGTTCCCATTGGCGTTTCGGCGATCTCAGGCAGGGTTGCCCAGGCTTCCGGCGGAACTTCGCCGAGCTTCTTGCCCTTGAATTTCTCGGATTGGATCACTTGTTGTGAAGGATAGTAACCAATCGGCGCCAAGAAGTAGGTCGGTGCCTGGAAACCGGGTTTGTAAGTCACCGTATATTCAGTGTTGCTGGTGAAGTCAACCTTCTGAATCGAATTGCAGGTGATGAAGCTCACCGCACCAGACTTCTTGTCACAGTCTTGCTTGTAACCAAGTTCAAAGTCCGCTTTCGTGACTGGTGTGCCGTCTGACCACTTATTAGCAACCCATTGGTAAGTGACCACGAGTTGCTTCATGGTGATCTTGTCGCCCGCTTTCACGGTGACAACTTCACCCTTGGCATTTTGCACTTTCATGTTGGCGGCAAGTTTGAGCAGTTCGCCCTTGGCGTCCGTCGGGTTGCCGTCAGAGTCTACCACCGGGTCGCCTTCTTTAACTTCTACGTCGTTGTTCTTCGCTAAACCACTCTCAATCGTGGCAAGCTTAGCAAGTTGATGGGGTTGATAGTCATAATCCACTTGCGAGGTGGCGTTGCCGAAAACCAACTTGGCAACCACGCGCTGCACGGCAGCCGACTCGACGAGCGAGTACATGCTTGCCGGTTCCTGCGTCAGACCAAGAACCAAACTATCGCGTCCACCGTCGAGTTCCCATTCGTGCGAGTTCCAGGTGTAATACTCGGTGGTGCTGGGTTTGAAGTTCTTCAGAGCCTTCACCGCCGCATTACCCTCAGCGCGCTGGAAGACCGGCAAACTGATCATATCCTTGGCGAACTCGACTTGAGCGATCTTGTAGAACTTCTTGCGATCATCTTTCAACAGCGTGTTGTTCGCCGCATTGATAGCATCGCTCGCAGCCTTATTGCACCAGCCCATGTAGTTTTGACCTTGCCAGTCATTTTCTGCTACCGGGATTTGCGTGCAGGAATAGAGCGTGCGTCCGGCAGGATCGGTCTGCCCTACCCAAGCGTACGCGCCGAGTTCAAAGTCACGGCGGCGCAAACCGGTGGTGCTGCCGAAGAACCAACCCGAAGGCGTGTGCAAGCGCAAAATTTCAACGCCGCACTTCTTCATCTGCGCTTCGAATACCGCCGCCCATGTTTGGCGGAATGCGGCATTGGTGGTGGTGAATTTGAGCGAGAGGGTTTCCTTCTTAGCGTTTGTGCGGATCGCCGTGGGGGATGCCGCTGTCCAACCCGCTTCGGTTAACATTGCCTGACCTTTAGCGAGATCAAACGGATACTTCACAACGTCGGCGCCATCTTCATTTGCCCAGTGAACGCGCGGGATGAAGGTGTTCATGAACAAGTTGCCTTGTTCTTCTTTGGGCAGCCAGGGGTAGACCGAAGCGATCAATTCATTGCGGTTCGTGCAGTAAGCAATCGCTTGGCGCACTTTGGCATCACCCAAGACCGGATGCGGCTTGGTGAACGACTTCGCCGCCACGACTTGCGTTTGGATCACCGGCACTTCCACTTTTTGAGTTTCTTTGACGGTCACCACTTGTGTTTGCACGACCGTCACGGTCTGCGGCGCGCAAGCAGTGATGATCATGCTCACAGCAGACAAAACAGCTAACAACCAAACAATCTTTTTATTGTTAAGCATTTTCTCCTCCAGAGAATATAGAGATATGTTTTTCGACTTAACGCGGAGCATTGAGTTACAGAATAGTTAGGTGCGGGGCTTCACCTCCTTAAGAGAGAAGGATAGAAGAGGGGAAATGCACATTTGTAGAGACAACCACAGGCAATATAACATATCGAAATAGGCGAGTCAAGCAAAAATTCACTCATCTGTCAAAACACCGAGTGTTTTCGAAACACTCGGTGTTTGTCGCATCCACATCACTTCACTTCAAACTGTTCGATATTCCATAGCTCCGACTCATGGGTCGCGTCCAAGACCATGCCATTCACATTTGGGCGAGCCACCGC
>JACRLA010000130.1 GCA_016215145.1 Chloroflexota bacterium | reverse complement strand
CCACGTTGACACTCGTCGTGTTGCTCGCCGTGCTGCTGCTTCTCTCGCAAACGTTAGGCGGTCTCACCGATTGGGTGCGCGCCGCGCAAAGCGAATGGGTGAAAGATCATCTGACCGATCTCATCCATGTTCAAGCCGCCGCCCTCGATTTAAGTTTCTACGACTCGCCCGCTTACGCCGACATGCTGCATCGGGCGCGGGTGGACGCTATCAATCGTCCCATCGCCCTCATCGAAAATCTGGGCGCGCTTTTGCAAAATAGTTTAACGTTGATAGCGATGGCGGGCGTTTTGCTGCCATTCGGTTTGTGGATGCCGTCGGCGCTGATCGTCAGCACGCTGCCCGCTCTCGCCGTCGCGCTTTATTTCACCGTGCGCCAACATCAATTCCGAGTGAGAACCACGTCGGATCAACGGCGCACACTTTATTACGATTGGCTGCTCACCGCTCGTGACGCCGCCACTGAGCTGCGACTGTTTAACCTGCATCACCATTTTCGCGCGGGCTACCAAACGCTGCGGCGCAAACTGCGAACCGAACAACTGCATCTTCTCCGTCATCAAGCCTTCGCCGAATTATTGGCGGGCGGCTTCGCGCTCTCGATCACCGGCGCAGTGATGGCATGGATGACCTTGCAAACTCTGCAAGCCCGCTTGCCCTTAGGCGATCTCGCCTTGTTGTATCAAGCATTTATTCTGGGGCAGAACTTAACGCGCACCTTGTTGGAGAACGCCAGCAAAATTTATTCGAACAGTTTGTTCTTGCAAAATCTTTTTGAATTTCTATCTCTCAAGCCGCTCATCGCCGAACCCGCCGCTCCCGCGCCCTTCGCCTCACCGCGCGAACTTCGTTTTGAAAACGTGCGCTTTCGTTATCCCGACTCCGAAAGAGATGCCCTCGATCAATTCAACCTCACGCTGCGCGCCGGACAGATCACGGCAATCGTCGGCACAAACGGCGCGGGCAAGAGTACGGTGATAAAACTTCTCTGCCGTTTCTACGACCCCACCGAAGGACGCATTGTGTTGGATGGCGTGGACTTGCGCGGACTATCAGCCGAGAGTTGGCAGAGCGCGATCACGGTTTTATTTCAGGAGCATGTTCGTTATCAAGAGACGGCGTCACTTAATATTGCTTTTGGTGATTTGCGTGCCGCCGCCGATCTAGAAAAAATCCGCCACGCCGCTCACTCCGCTGGCGCCGACTCCGTTATCGAACGTTTGCCTAAGGGGTACGATCACGTTTTAGGAAAATGGTTTGGCGGCGCAGAATTGAGCGTCGGCGAGTGGCAGCGTCTGGCGCTTGCTCGCGCCTTTTTGCGGCAAGCACCTTTCATCGCGCTCGACGAACCCACCAGCGCCATGGACTCGTGGGCAGAAACGGATTGGATGTCGCGCTTTCGCCATCTTGTTGCCGGGCGCGCAACACTCATCATTACTCATCGCTTTACAACTGCGATGCAAGCCGATGTGATCCATGTGATGGATGAAGGACGCATCATCGAGTCGGGCAGCCATGCTCAATTACTCACGCTCGGCGGGCGTTACGCGCAATCGTGGCACGAGCAGATGAAGGAGCGAACTACAAGTGACAGTCACTTTTCAAAGTGACTGTCACTTTACCAACTATGAATATCATCTCACCTTATCAAAACAATTTGGTCAATCTCGTCGTCAGCGATGAAAACGAAAAACGCGATCTGATCGCGCGCGCGAATCATCTTCAATCCATTCAACTCTCTCCGCGCTCCGTCTGCGATTTAGAGTTGCTCGCCGTCGGCGCGTTCTCGCCGTTAGATCGTTTTATGACCGAAGCCGATTATCGTCGTGTGCTTGCCGAGATGCGGCTGGCGAACGGAGTCCTGTTCCCCATCCCGATCACACTGCCCATCCCATCGGCGGTTGCCGCCAGCGTGGGCGACTCAATCGCCTTGCGAAATAACAAAAACGAATTGTTGGCGATCATGCTTGTCGAAGAAAAGTTTGCGTGGGATTGGCGAGCAGAAGCGCAGCGCGTTCTCAACACCACCGACGCGCGTCACCCTTTAGTAGCAGAGATGCAAACGTGGGGCAATTTTTATTTAAGTGGCGCACTTAGAGTTTTGAGTCTGCCTCGTTATCATAGCTTTGTTGATCTACGTCACACTCCTGCTCAAACGCGACACTTGCTTTCGCAAATGGGACGGGCAAACGTGGTTGCCTTCCAAACGCGCAACCCCATTCATCGCGCTCACGAGGAGTTGACCAAACGGGCGATGCAAGAAACGAATGGCACGTTGTTGATCCATCCCGTTGTGGGTCTAACCAAACCGGGCGATATTGATCTCTACACGCGCGTGCGCTGCTATCAAGCGTTGGTCGAAGAACATTACGAGCGAGAACGGACGTTACTGAGTCTATTGCCGCTTGCCATGCGGATGGCGGGACCCCGCGAGGCGTTGTGGCACGCCCTCATCCGCCGCAACTATGGCGCGAACTATTTTATTGTCGGACGCGATCACGCCGGTCCCGGATTTGATTCGGCTGGCAAACCTTTTTACGACGTAGACGAAGCGCGAAAATTAGCCAAAGAATACGAAGACGAATTGGGAATTAAGATTCTCGCCTACGATGAGATGGTATATATGCCCGACGAAGAACGTTACGAAGAAGTCAAAAACATTCAGCAACCTAAACCGACTCTCTCCATCTCCGGCACGCAAGTGCGTGACGAGTATCTGGCGCAAGGCAAATCATTACCGGCTTGGTTCACACATCCAACTGTTGCCTCTATTCTGACAGAGTCCTCAGTGCCAAACCACAAGCGTGGATTCTGTATTTGGTTCACCGGCTTAAGTGGCGCGGGCAAAACCACCATCGCCGAAATTCTGATGGAGCTTCTTTTGGAACGTGGACGCGCTGTGACTCTGCTAGATGGCGACGTGGTGCGAACACATCTTTCTAAGGGTTTAGGTTTTTCAAAAGAGGATCGTGACACAAACATTTTGCGGATCGGATTCGTGGCATCCGAAGTGGTGCGGCACAATGGTGCAGCGATCTGTGCCGCCGTCAGCCCCTACCGCGCGGCGCGCAACCAAGTGCGCGAGATGGTTGGCGTAGATCGGTTCGTGTTGGTTTACGTCAACACGCCGCTCGAAGTGTGCGAACAGCGCGACGTGAAAGGTTTGTATGCCAAAGCGCGGCGCGGCGAAGTGAAAGGTGTAACGGGGATTGACGACCCCTACGAAGAACCGTTAGCCGCAGACATAGTGTTGCATACCACAACGGCGACCCCGGCTGATAATGCGCGAGTGTTGATGACTGAATTACAGAGGAGGGGATGGGTGAGGAAACGACGCGGTTCGCTTGCCGAAACCACGTCGGGCTAATTGGCTTTATCCTTGCGCCCTCAACTTCCTCACCTTCTCTTGCAGTTGCTGAAAATAATCCGTCTCGGTGATCTCGGCGACTTCGCGCGATTTTTTGGCTTCGTCTACTTCGATCTTTAATTTTTCGATCTGCGCCCGCAAGGCTTCTTCGCGGATGTAGGCTTTGAGGGCAACCGTGGCAAGCGTTGCCATGGATTCGATCACTTGATGAAAACCTAAATCAAAGGGGACGATTTTGCCCGTGTCGGCGTCCATCGCATTAAGCAATTGCAGCACGCCAATCACTTGGTTCGCGCCGTCTTTCAAGGGGATCGTTAAGAAGGATGTCGAGCGATAGCCGGTGCGTTTATCAAAAGCGTGTGTGCCGGAAAAATCGAAGTCTTGCCTTTGATAGGCGTCGGGGATGTTGACCGTTGCGCCGCTGAGGGCGGTATACGTAGCGACGTTGTGATGATTCGGAATCCCTTTGTCGTCGTATAAATTCAACGGCGGGAAGGGGATCGGTTCGCCGGTGGTGCCGCCGAGGGCGATCTTTAGCGAATCGTTTCGCATGATCACAAAACGCAATTGGTTGTCGTCGGTCTGAAGATAGAGTGTGCCGGCGTCGGCGTTGCACAACGTTTTGGCTTCGAGCAAAATTTTTTCGAGCAGGCGGTTAAAATCTTTTTCAGCGGAGAGGGCAACGCCGATGGGGATGACGACTTGCAGCAAATCGTCCACGCGCTTTTTTTCTTTTTCGAGCTGCATCATGGATTGGACTTGCATATCGCGCAGACGCTTTTTCTCAAGACAAGCGTCTACGCGCGCTTTGAGCAGCACCGGGCTGAATGGCTTGGTCAGGTAATCTTCTGCGCCCATCTGGATGCAGGTAACGATACTGTCCATGTTTTCTAAAGCCGAGACCACGATGGCGGGGATATGACGCAAAGATTTATCGGCTTTCATTTGCCTCAACACTTCATACCCGTCCACTTCCGGCATCATCAGGTCGAGCAGCACCACGTCAAAATTTTTCTGCTGAAGTTTGTCGAGTGCTTCCCGTCCATCTTCGGCGAATTCAATGACGCATCCCTCGCCCTTGAGGACGTGCATCAGCAACAAGCGGTTGGTCTCGTTGTCGTCCACGACAAGATATGAGACGTGTTCGTATTTAGGAGTGGTTGGGGGGGCGTCGTTCATGAATTTGTGTAGAGACGTTAATGTGTGTAGAGACGTTCCGCCGGAACGTCTTTACGTTAAAATTGCACCGTGAGTAATTTCAACGGCGTGCTGAGAAAAGCGCGGATGTGTCGCTCGGTGATGTCGGGGGTTTCAAATTGAGGCCAATGACCGGCATTCGGTATCACACGCAAGTCGGCGTCAGGCCATTCGCGGGCAACCACACCGGCATCGCGCAGCGGCACGGTGTTATCTTCCATGCCCCAGATCACCAGTGATGGCGTCTTCACATTTTTCAATCGGTCTCGAATATCATGCTGACGCATCGCCCAAAAACATTCGGCGCGCACCGAGCCCTGACCGGGTCGGCGAGCGTCGGCGCGAATCTTTTCATACTCTTCGCGGGTGATGCCGCTGCGATCGGCAAACAACGCCGGACGCAAAATGCTGTCGGTGAGATTCAACATTTGCGGTTCAAGCAACGAGACGATCAGACCACCCGCCGGAAAACGTTCCATGACGACAAAGGGAGTCATGAACATGTTGATGAAGAGCGACAGCCGCCCGCTAATGGTTGGACACAACAAGACCATGCGCTCAACGAGTTCGGGCGCTTTGAGCGACACGCCTAAACTGATCATGCCGCCCATCGAATGTCCGACCAAGATTACCGGCTGTTTGCTGATCTCTTTGAGCAAACTGATGACGAGATCAATATAGGTCGGGATGGTGGTGCGTGTTGTGAGGCGCGGCGACTCGCCATAGCCCGGCAGATCAACGGCAATGCAGCGATAGCGTTCTTTCATTTGATTGAACACGGGTGAGACGGCGAACCACGAACTGCCCCAACCGTGAATCATCAAAGCGATGCGAGCGTTGGGAGGTCCTTCCTCGCGAGCGTGAATCTCTTGGTTGTTGATCTTGTAGACAACTTTTTTGTAAACAGTCATTACACTCACCTAACGCAACTCATTCTTGTCTTTCGCTTCTAGTGCATCCCACACATCGCGCGCAATGGGGCTGGCACTGCGGCGGCGCAGCCCGGGTTTTTCACTGCCGCGTTGAAAATTCGCTTTGTAACTCACCACGTTATTCGCTTCAAGGCGTATCAACCAATTTTGTTCGATTAACGCTTTAATAGCATTGTCAATTTCATCAGAGGTCAACCGCTCGTCTTCGGGTAGAGCGTCGAGCGCCTTACGCAGATCAACCAGAGTCAATTCGGCGTGACGCAGCAAGAGGCGCATGATGCGTCGCTGCTGCGGCGGCAGATCGAGCAGATAGGAGGCTTTAATTCCGCCGTCTTTCTCAGGAAGTTCCGGTGAATTTTGCAATGGATCCGATGCGCTCATATATGATACTCATGCTGGACTTGCGAAAAACAAGATGATTCCATCACGAATATCACGAATGGAGCGAATATCACGAATTCTTTTTTTTATTGCTCTATTCGTTAAATTCGTATATTCGTGACATTCGTGATTAAAGTACGTAAGCCCAATCATGCTTGATTCTTGGATTCGCTCTCCAGCGTTTTTATTACGCGAGCATATTCCTGTTCGATCTGATCTATTTTTTCTGCCGCGCCTATTACTGATCCGTTGCGGCCCAACGTCTCAACTTCCGCGCTCAACGCCGAGAGGGGTTTCGCGCCCAAACCGGCGCTGCTGCCTTTGAGGCTGTGCGCCGCTTGTTTCAGTTTGTCGGCATTGCCCAGAGTGACGGCGGTTCGCATGGCAGCGATCAATGTTGGCGCTTCCGCGCGAAACGTCTCGGAAAGTTCAACAATTAGATCGGGTTCGCCCTCCCCTTGTAAGCTTCGTAGTTCTTTCAAAACCGCGCGGTCAATTGCCTCGGGTTGCCCGTTGTCCATTTAATTCGTCTCCTCATCCATGCCAATCTTATCATCTGTCACGCTAAGACCTCCGTACGATCTATTCTTTTCCAATAGCACGAAGCACGCGATGAAATTCATTCTCGATGTGATCGATCTGCCCCGTCTCCACCAACGATCCCGCCTTTGCCGCTTTTTCAACCGCCGCGCTCAAAGCCGAGAGGTGCTTGGCGCCCAAACTGGCGCTGCTGCCTTTGAGGCTGTGCGCCGCCTGTCGCAATTCGGCGGCATCCGCGCGCGCCACCGCTTCACGCATAGCATCAATCAATTTAGGCGCATCCGCTTGCAGCATGCCAAAAAGTCTTTCGACCAGATCGGGTTCGGCAGCCGATTGAAGCGCGCGCAAATCTGCCAAAACTTTTTTATCAATCGCTTCCGGTAACTCAAGACCATTACCCGTAAGCGCCGCCGCGCTATTAGACGGCAACGATGGATGATCCATAGCCGCCTGCCCCCAATGCTCTATCGCGTTTTGCAGATCGGCAACTTGCACCGGCTTGCTAATGTAATCATCCATCCCAGCCGCCAAACACGCCTCACGATCTTCCTGCATTGCGTTGGCGGTCATGGCAATAATACGGGGTCGAGCCTCTTTCCATTCCTGCACAATTTGGCGCGTGGCTTCCAAGCCATCCATCTCCGGCATCTGCATATCCATCAAAATGATATTGTAAGGCTGTCGCTGCAAAGCATCCAATACTTCCAGACCGTTTGCCACCACGTCGGCGCGATACCCCATGCGTTCCAACATACGCAGCGCAAGTTTTTGATTCACCGTATTGTCTTCTGCCAAAAGTATTTTCAACGGCAGACGTTGCGCCAAGCCAGTATTAAATTGAGGCGGATCTCTTTTGAGATGAAGGGGTTTCGTGCCTTTCGCCGCTTCGCTACGAATCGTGAAGTGAAAAACTGAACCTTTACCGGGGACGCCGTCACTCTCTACCCACAACGTGCCGCCCATCATCTCACACAAGCGTCGGCTGATCACTAAGCCCAACCCGGTGCCGCCATACTTGCGCGTGGTCGAAGCGTCCAATTGGGAGAATGATTGGAAGAGCTGGTCACGGCGATCAGCCGGAATGCCGATGCCGGTATCACGGACTTTAAAATGCAGAATGCGATATGTGGGGTGTGGAGTTGATTCATCATTCAACATTCCCCATTCCACATTCAACACCACCTCTCCCTGTTCGGTAAATTTAACGCCGTTGGCAATCAAGTTCATCAAGACCTGCCGCACACGAGCCGCGTCGCCCATAACAAAATTGGGCACGTCGTCATCCACAAAACTCGCCAAGTCAATCTCCTTCTCTACCGCGCGCGGCACAAGCAGGTCGAGTGTTGCCTGCACGCAATCACGAATATCAAAGGGGTAATAGTCAATTTCTAACCGACCGGCTTCAATCTTGGAAAAGTCGAGGATGTCATTGATCACCGTCAATAGCGCGTCACCGCTACTGCGGATCGTTTCGGCGTAATCGCGTTGTTCAGCCGTCAACGGTGTGTCGAGCAAGAGTCCGGTCATACCGATGACCGCATTCATCGGCGTACGAATCTCGTGACTCATATTCGCCAAAAATTCACTCTTGGCGCGCGAGCCGGCTTCTGCCGCGTCTTTTGCTTTACGCAATTCGATCTCGGCTTGCTTGCGATCTGTAATATCGCGGACGTGCAGCAACAACGCCGGTTTGCCGCCATACTCAATGCGACCGACACGCACTTCCACGGCTGCCTTCGTGCCGTCTTTGCGTTGGCTGAAGCCTTCCACCAACGTGATCTCGCCATGCGCCATGCGTTGGAAACCACGCCACACCGTCTCGCGCTCTTCAAACGGCACGAGGTCTAACACATTTTGACCGATCAACTCGTCACGGCGATACCCCTGCAAGAGACACGCCGCCGGATTCACATCGAGCACAGTGCCTTCAAATGATTCGACGTAGATGGCATCGGGCGAGCTTTCAAACAGATCGCGCAAATTAGATTCACTCTTACGCAGCGCTTCTTCTGCTAAGCGGCGCTCGGTAATGTCGCGCGCAACCCAGATCACTTTGTCTGCTAAAAAGGGTGAGGCATTAGCGGCGAGCCAGACGTCTTTGTCGCGGATACGCAGCGAGTATTCGATGTAAGCCGTCTGTTTGGTATGCAAGACATAACGAATATGTTGAAGAAAGGCGGCGGCAAGTGATTCGGGCAGGATAGCGTTTACAGTCTTGCCGATCATCTCTTGACGTGGTTTGATCAGCAGCGAAGGATTCGTCGGCGCCACATCTACATAACGCCCTTCGCCATCAAAGACAATGATCACGTCACGCATCGCTTGGAATAAAGCGCGCAGCTCCGACTCGGAAACGCGCAGCGCTTCCTCGGCGCGTTTGCGGTCAACCGCAATTGCCATTTGCGCCGCCAACGCCAAATAGGGGCGCGTCTCGCGTTGGGTGAACTGATATTTTTCTTTCGACTCGATCAACAACATGCCGATCTGTCGTCCACCGATCCACAACGGAAGAATTGCCAGAGCGCGAATGTTCAGTCGCTGCGCCAGACTTAATATCGCCGGGTCGGCTTGCTCACTCGTTTGGGCGTCTTCATAAAAGCGCGGCTTTTCTGCGAGCAACCAACGAGACAATGTGATGAGCGCCGAGTCGTAGCGCGTGCCGATGGGCATCGGCAACGGACCTTTGCCGTCGTGCCAATTTGCGGTGATAGTCATTGAGTCTATCGCGCCATCATCGGCATACTCCAGCGTCAGCAGAACCGCGCGATCCACAAGAGGCACACGAATCTCTTCGACCACAGCCGCGACCACCTCTTGCAGATCGTTTGCCGATGTGAGACGGCGGCTGGCGCTGTACAACGTGCTGAGTTCGTTGACCTGACTCTCGATCTGTTGAAACAAGCGCGCGTTTTCAATTGCCACTGCCGCTTGCGAAGCAAAGAGCTGCAGCAAACGCAGATCGTCGTTCTTGAATCGGCGTGACGGATCGGCGTCTGTCACGGTGATAACGCCTACCAAGCGGTTGCCGGTCACGAGTGGCACCGAAAGCACCGAGCGCCAAATATCCTCTTCCACATATTGTGGTGAGCGCCCGTCCCACGTTTGATAATTTTCGATCAACAAGGGTTGGCGAGTCTGGGCGACTTTACCCGCCGCGCCTTCGCCCAACTTCATGATCGTGCCCGTGTAATTTTTGGGCAGGTTATGTGTAGAAACAATAGACAGTTCGCCTAAGGACTCGTCGAAGATTCCTAAATCGCCGCCGGTCACGCCCAACAATTCCACCGAGCGGCGCAAAACGGCGTTGAGTAATTTGGCGAGGTCAATTTCGCTGGAGAGGTCGGCGAAGGTGGCGCGCAAAGCTTCTTGTTCGTTGGCGCGGCGGCGTTCACTTTCAAACAACTGCGCGTTATCAATCGCTATTGAAGCAAGTTGAGCGAAGCGAGTCAGAATCTCAACGTCGTGAGCGGTAAAGTTTTTATCGGATTGAGGTTCGTGCGCCAATCCTAAAACGCCAATGATTCGCTCGGCGGTGCGAAGCGGCACCGCCGCTATCGCTTGAATTCGCCCATACTGATAGGAAGGCAAGCGACCTTCCCAATGATCATAGTCGTTGACAATGATCGGTTGCTTGGACTGCCACACCTTGCCAGCGATGCCTTCGCCCGATCTCAAACGAGGCGCAGCAGAATTAACAAACAAGCCGAGTTCTACTTTGCGTTCGAGCCACGACTGATCCTCATTGGCGATAAAGATGTAGCCGTGCTGTGTGCCGAGCATTTGCCCGGCACGCCGCACGATGATCTCCAATAAGTCGGCGGCGTCCAAGCGGTTGATAAGCGCCAAGGTAGTATCATGCAGCGCGGTCAGGTATTCGTTCTGCTGTTCAAGTTCTGTCGTCCGTTCACTCACACGTTGTTCGAGTTCGCTGATCACTTCATCCACGCCTAAAATTTTGTAGCGCATCATCGCCAATGCAATGGACAGGGGCAAGAGGATGAGCGACGACAAGTAGATCAACGGCTCGAAGACGGTCTTCGGATTTAAAAGTGATTGCACACTCCAGGCGGCGAGCGGCAGCAGTGAGGTGACAACGCCCACCAAGATGATCTGGCTTTGCTGTTTAACAACGGGCGAGTCGGATCGCAGAACGCGATAGGCGTTGAGCGTGACGAAAATGGCAAAACCGGCGCCGATGGAACCGTATAACACTTGGGATGGCACAATGAATGCCCACGGATCCGGAGAGCCGATCAAATAAATCATGCTGAAGCCGAAAATAATAAATGGGACGTAAGCGATCAGGCGCGCCGCAGGATAACGGCTAACGAATGGCACTTCGGCAGGGAACAATAATCCCAATGAGGAAAGTGACGGGGCTAACAGCGCAATGGCGACGAAGTAAAGGGGCGTGAAGACGTGCGTGGAAAACGAGTCGAAGTAAGTGGCGAAAGCGATGGAGAAAAAACCGCCGAGATGCGCCAAGGCAAACCCGGCGCGTGTGCCGCCGCGCGCGCGCCAAGCCCACACCCCCACCATCAAATAGGTTAAGGCTATGAGGTACGGCACACCGAAGAGACGCACCACATCTGTTAGCGGCAGGCGCAGCACAGCCAGTTCGGTCTCGCACTGCCAAATGGCGGGGCGCACTTCCGTAGTGCAGCGGCTTGCGCTGAGCGGCGAGTTAAACTCACTGTTGCGCTCGTAGACAATGTTTACAAACTGCGAACGGAATGCTTCAAGCGCGATCAATTGCGTTTCGTAGTTGTGCGGCGCGACCTCAATGCCGTTGATCTTGACGATACGATCGTATTGGCTGGGGCTGTTCGAGAACACATCTGCGCCCCACCCGTTGCCGCCGACACCGGCTACGATCAACGAGCGAGAGACCAATACGCTCGGAATCGGCACGCGGCGAATCCAGTCGAATGCCAGCACGCCCGACATGATAAAGACGGCGTTGGCGATTAACAAAGTTAAAAGCGCCGACGCGCCCAACAAGCGAGCCGACAGGCTGCCTTCGCGTAAAGGTTGGTTAGTAGACAGTCGTCTTGTCACGATTCGTATCCTGCGAGATCACACACGCGGTAACTGCTGCCCCCAACGTTCCAATGCCGTTTGTAAATCTTTAACTTGTATCGGCTTGCTGACATAATCATCCATTCCGGCTTCGAGACACATCTCGCGATCACCCTGCATGGCGTTGGCGGTCATGGCAATGATACGCGGTTGAACCTGTGGCGCAAGCTCCCGGCGAATACGGCGCGTGGCGTCCAAACCGTCCATCTCCGGCATTTGCATATCCATCAAGATCACGTCGTAGCGCTGCCGTTCCAGCGCGGCGATCACTTCCAAGCCATTCGCCGCAATGTCGGCGCGATAGCCCTTTGCCCGCTTCGCTCTCGACCCACATGGTGCCGCCCATTATTTCGCACAACCGTTTGCTGATCGCCAGCCCGAGTCCGGTGCCGCCATATTTGCGCGACGTTGAAGCATCTACTTGTGAGAATGATTGAAAGAGTCGATCCAGACGATCTGCCGGAATGCCGATGCCGTTGTCTTTGACGGTGAAATGCAAAACAACAACCGTCGCCTCGCGGCGGTCAACGGCAATACGAACCACGACGTTGCCTTGCTGCGTGAACTTGACCGCATTGCTGAGAAGATTCACCAGTATCTGTCGCAAACGAGTGGCGTCGCCGTTGACGTGAGATGGCACCGTGTCTTCGATCTCCAACGTGAGTTGGAGTCCTTTTGCGGCAGCATTCGAAGCCAGTAGATCAAGCGCCGAGGCGGCACACTCCTGCACGCTCAATAAACGGCGTTCCAATTCCATTCGACCGGCTTCGATCTTAGAGAAATCAAGAATGTCGTTGATGATCGTTAGAAGAACTTCGCTGCTGACGCGGATCGTCTCGGCGTAATCGCGTTGCTCGGCGTTCAAGGATGTATCCAACAACAGTCCGCTCATGCCGATCACGGCGTTCATCGGCGTGCGAATTTCGTGACTCATGTTCGCCAAAAATTCGCTCTTGGATCGTGAGGCGGCTTCGGCGACGGCGCGGGCTTCTTCCGCTTCGCGCGTGCGCTCCTCAACGCGGCGTTCCAGCGTTTCATATAAGTGCGCGCTGTCCACCGCATTGGCGATCTGCGTGCCGATGGTGAACAACAACTCGTGTACGCTTTCGGGGATGGGTCGTCCGGTGAGAGCGTTATCTACCACCAACACGCCGATCTGTTTGCCCTTCGCCAACAACGGCGTCACCAGAAAGGCTTGCGTTTGTGTCACCCTAAAATAATGGCGAGCGCGTTCACTCAACGTCAACAATTCGTCGTTCACTAACATCGGCTTGCCGGAGCGCATCACCGTTGGCAAGAGCGATCCCTTCGATGGATCGAGCGGCAGTTCCATCTGCTTAAGTGCCGCCACCATGTCGGGCGCAAAGCCGACGGAGTGCGCGTACCGAAGCAGATCGTGTTTCTCGTCCACCAACATCGCCATGCCGCGATCAAAATGCAAGTGAGTCGTCACCACGTTTAAACTTTTTTCCAGCAAGTCCAACATATCAAAGGTGTCGCTCAAGGTCAGGCTCACTTCGTACAACGTCGTGATCTCCGAAATTTTTTGTTGCAGGGCGACGTTGGAAAGTTGTAAGTTGGCGTTGGACTGCTGCAAAGCGTCATATTGTTCTTCAGATCGATCTCGCTGTTCCAACAACAAAATCTCTTGACGCTCGCGTTCATAATCTATGTGCCGCAGCCGCAGCATCATCCAGCCGACGACCAGCGGCAGCAACAAAGCGATCCCCGCCAGCCATTCCCACGCCGGAAGACGCAGCAGAAAATAGATCATCGCCGCCACTGCCATGGCCGCGCCCCCGATGATCTCTGAAACGGTTTGGCGTTGCGGCGTCTGCCAAGTAAATTCCCATTCGCAATAATCGTCGCCATCCATCGCGCAGCGCAGTGATTTCACATTAGCAATCGGCGCGCCGGAATGAAGTTTGGGAAGGGCGCTATACAAGCCTTGATAGCTCTCGCAGGCAAATCGTTTAAATCGGTTGTGAATCTCGGGCGGGAGTTTTTCAAGTTGTCGCTGCGGCTGCCACTGCAGCACAGCCGAATTGGACGAGACACGCGCCACGCGAATATCCGTATCTGAAAACTTGGCGATGAAACGCGGCACCAAGTTGTAAACCTGAGGCAGCGAAAATGGGCGCACCAGATGAATGAGCGATGAGGGCACGCCGCGCAAGCCGCGATGAAAAAAGAAATTGGGGTCGCCACAAATCTCGCGGGCAAACTCGGCAAGATAAAAATTAAATTCGTGCGAGTAGTATTGCGAGTCGTTCAACAAAAATTGTTTGTCAATGCGCTGACGGGCATGAGGCGCCGCCGCGTTGAGCCGTTCCACCAATTGACTCAGCGCCGCTTCTTGCGCCAGCGAGACTCGCTCGGCGCGATCTTGTGGAGAGATGTTCGCCGGACTCTCTTGCGCGGCGCGCTGACCAACGTAGTCACGCATCTGGTTGATAGAAGCCAACGCCAGCGTTCCGCGCGAGTGGCGGATCAACCGTCCCTCCGCATCCACGCCAAATGGAATGGAATTCATGCGCGGCGGCAGAGGAGGCAGAGAGGTGTCGGGGCGCGGAGTCAGAGTCCATTCCGCCGCAGTGATCGGGGATGCCGACTCTGCTGTGGCGGCGTCATTCTGGGTGCGGCGGTTGAACCACGCCTGCGGTTTTATATCGTCCCAAGTAAATTCCCATTCACAAAATTCATGTCCATCCAACGCGCAGTGAAGTTCCTTGAGCGTTGCCAACGGCAGCCCGGCACGGAACATGGGGATAGAAGAATAAGCGCCCTGATAGGCGCGGCAGGTCATATAAATGGCGTGACGATGCAAGGCAGGCGGCACACGCGCCAACAGTCGTTGAGGATTCCACTGGATCACCGCGCTGTTCGAGGAGACACGCGCTACGCGGATGTCGTCGTCTACCACTTTCGCCGTGAAGCGGGGAATCACGTTATAGATTTGACTGATCGACAACGGTTGGGCAAGACTGATCAGCGAGCGGGGGATGCTCTTAATGCCGCGATGAAAAAAGAAATGCGGGTCGCCGCAAATTTGACGGGCAAGGACAGCGCGGATCGACGATGGCTTGATTAATACGTTCCACTAATTCGTCAAAAGCGTCAGACTGTGCCTGTTCAATACGCGCCGCGCGTTCTTGCGGGCTGAGTGTGGAAGGCAGTTCTGCCTCCACGCGCTTTGCGGTTGATTCGTACAACTGCTGAACCGCCGAGAACAACAGCGTGCCTCTGATGTGGCTGATGGGTTTGCCTGATTCATCGGCGCCAAAGAGCGCGCCGTGAATGTAACGCGGCATCGCTCCGAGATCAGACTCGGGGCGAAGGGTGGGCAAAGAATATCCGGCGTTGACGAGCGGCGAAGAAAAATCTTTGCTGCCGACAACCGGCACCGCCTCTTTACGATTGCGACGCGAGAATAAATTGAAAACGGACGAGCGTGGTTCGTGCCAGGTTAATTCCCACTCGCAATACTCGCCGCCGTCTAGTTGGCAGTGTGTCTCTTTGATAGTTGCCGCTTGCAGCCCCGAATGTAGGCGCGGCGCGGCAGAATAGGCGCCTTGATAAGCGCGGCACGCCATACGAATATAACGATGGTGGATGGCTTTGGGCATCTTGTTTATTTGCCGTTGTCCGTGCCAGCGTATCGTCGCCGAATTGGAAGTGGTGCTAACCACGCGCACGTCGGCGTCGGAAAGTTTGGCGGTGAATCGCGGCAGCAAGTTATAAACTTGCTGAAGCGGCAAGGGTCGGATCAAACTGATGATCGCGCCGGAGAGCGTATGAACGCCGCGATGAAAATAAAAGTTGGGGTCGCCGCTCAGTTCACGGGCGTGGTCGTTGATGAAGAGGTTGAACTCGTAAGAATAATAACGGCTGGGGTCGAGCAAGCTTTCGCGGGTGAGATGAAAATGCGGATCGAGAAGAGCGTGGTTGAGACGCTTGAGCAGTTCGTCGAGCGCGTTCTCCTTTGCCTGAGCGATGCGGGTGGCTCGTTCATCGGCATTCCATTGAGCCGCCAGTTCACGATCCAGACGGCGCGCCAGCGACTCTTGCATTTGCTCGACGGTGGCGACGATGGTGGAACCGCGCACCTGTTTGATGAGGCTGCCGTGAGCGTCTAACCCAAACGGCTGCGCTTCCATAAATGGAGGCAGAGGCGGCAACCCAAGTTCATCATCGGATGCCGAGATGTGAGGAGGGATGTAGATATCGGGATCGTCTATCGCCGGAAGTTGCGAGTGTGGGTGGGTGATGATCGAGGAGGTCGTCATCGCTAAGAGAAAGATACAGAATCTATTTTAGCTAAACCAGATCAGAGAATGAAAAGAGTATAGCATTGTTCTGTTCTCACAGATAATTTAAAGCAAACCCCAATTTGATGTATGGCTTCAAACACCGAGTGTCTCAAAGACACTCGATTAAACCTTTGAACGTTGATGACGCTGATCTTCGCTGACGCGGAGCGCGCTGATTATTTTTTTATCAGCGGCATGCATCGTTTTCAGCGTTCTGGTTTTGCCGTCTCACCCATAAAACCCATTCACCCACAGCCCCGCCATGATGCCGCGCGTGAGGACGGTGATGGATTTGCTGAATGACTCAGGCGTATCTTGCGTTTGGATCATCTGCCACACTTCGCGCATATACGACACGTCTAAGTATTCGGTTGCGGGTCCGCGCGCGATATCATCTAACGCAGTTTCAACTTCACTCGCACAAGCGCGCAGACGCGGCACGAGGTCGCCCGCTTGCCGCCCGCGTTGACGGTTGAGACGCACCACATCGGGCAGGCGATCTTTCATCGCTTCGCGGATGAGCCAGCGATCCATTCCGGTTTCGGGGTCTATGAAAATGTGATCTGGCACGGAGAAGGTAAATTCGAGGACGCGCACATCCCCGGTGGGGTCGCGCATCTCTAATCCGTACGCCGCTGCCATCTGGGCTTGCATCGCCCCGGCAAAATTACGACCAGGCATCATGATTCGGTAGCGCTGTGCACGCGGGTCGCGTGGCGCTAGCGCGAGGAGTGTGTCAGGTGCGCTGAGCAACTGATCGAGCAGATTAAGGCGACGGGCGAAATCAGGATGGATGGCAGAATCAAGATGCCAGTCTCCAGAGATGCGCCAGTGTTGCCAGATGGTGAGGAGTTCCGCAGGCGCGGACGATTTGATTTGCTGTTTGAGACGTTTGAAAGTCTCCCTCACTGCTCCCTGCCACCCCAAGTAGCGCAGCCGAAAGGCAAGTGACTGCGAAGAAATATCGCCCGTCCATGAAATCCCGCCATTGCCCATCTGCCCGTTGAGCAAAACTCGGCAGTTATGAGCCTGTGCGGCAGCTCTCACTTCCAGTATCCAGTAGTAATTGCTAGCCGCGTGACCGGGCTCATTGTGAATCTCCAACGCCTTGCGGATTCCTTGTATGGGGTTGATCCCAGCCGCAGTAATCGGATACAGATCCACATTCCCAGCAAATTGCGCTGTAGTTTGCGCGAAAGGGAATTCGTCGCCAAAGTTTTTGCCTACATAGACACTCGTATCCGAAAGTGGCACAGAGGTAAAGGCGGTGAGGCGTTTGTCTGTTGTTTGCAAAAGCCGCGCGGCGGTGACGGCAACAGAACCGGAATCAAGCCCGCCGCTGAGGGTGACGGCGACAGAGGAGATTGGAGACTGGAGATTAGAAGTTGGAGAGGACGGAACGCGCAAGCGGACGCGGACGGCTTCATCGAAAACTTCT
>JACRLA010000197.1 GCA_016215145.1 Chloroflexota bacterium | reverse complement strand
TGGGAAATTTGGGTCTGTTCGATTGAGGACTTGATCATTCAGAAGATGTATATAAGTCGGGGCAGAGATATTTACGACGTTGAAGAATTGTTAATCGCGCATCACGAACAACTCGACACGAACTACGTCGAAACATGGCTCGCCCAATTCGCCGAAGCACTCGACAACCCCGCCATCCTCACCGAATACCATCGCCTCCTCGCCAAAGCCAAATCACAAAACGTCTGACACGAAATACGTAATACATCATCACACATCACGTATCACGTCAAATCTTTCATGACCCTCATCTCCTCCCTCGCCCGTCACGCCGAAACCATCCCCGACCAACTCTTCACCCGCATCGTCAAAAAAAGCGTCGTCGAAAAAACGCGCACGTTTGCAGAAGCGTATTCGTGGGCGTTGCAATGGGCGGCACTGTTTAGTCACTGGAATATCCGTCACGGCTCAACCGTCCTCATCGCCCTTCCCAATTGCGATGCCTTTGCCGGTGCGTATTTCGGCGCGCTCATGGCGGGCGCCATCCCCGCGCCCGTCGCGCCCATTCGCAAACTGGAACCGCACGATCCGTACATACAAACCATCGTCGAGCGAATTAAATTTATCAACGCCAAAGCCATCGTCGTCCCTATCGAACAGAGCGAGATCGTGACGTGGGATGAATTTAAAAATGTCGTCGTCCTTACCGAACAACAGGCCGAAGCCTCCATCGGAGTCGGCGTTGCCCACAGTTCTCTTGACGATCTCGGACTCATTCAATTCACATCCGGCACATCGGGCAAACCCAAAGCGGTCATGCTCACTCAACGCGCGCTCATCGCTCAACTCGAAATGCTCAAACACTCGCTCGCGCTTTATGATCGATTCAAAGATTGGGGAGTGTCGTGGCTTCCGCTTTTTCACGACATGGGTCTCATCGGTTTTCTGCTCACGCCGATGTATACCGGCGGCAGTGTCACCCTGCTGCCCACCGAAGAATTTATTTTTCGCCCAAGCGCGTGGCTGAAAGCGATTACGGAATACAAAGCGACGATCACGGGTGCGCCGCCATCCGCGTATGCGTTGTGCGCCAAACGAATCAAAGACGCCGAAGTGGCCCAATACGATCTCAGTTCAATCCGCGTCGCGCTCGTCGGGGCAGAGGCGGTCACGCGCGAGAGTCTGGATCTATTCACGAAAAAATTTTCCGCCGCCGGATTCCGCGCCACCGCGTTTATGCCCACCTACGGTCTCGCCGAAAATTGCCTCGCCGTCACCATGCCGCCGCTCGATCACGAACCGCAATTCGATCAAATTGATTTTAGAAAAATGGCAGATGGGATCGCCGAAGATTCGCGCGAAGGAGAGACTCGATTTTTCGCCAACGTGGGACGCGCACTACCGGACACCGAAGTCACCATTGTTGACCCTCGCGGTTGCCGCCTCCCCGAGCGGCGCATCGGCGAGATCGTGATCAAATCACCTTGTGTGATGAAAGGCTATTACAACGATTTGCGAAATACGGAATACGCACTACGTGACGACTCACTTTTCACGGGCGATCTCGGCTATCTCGTCAACGATGATCTCCACCTCACGGGTCGCCTCAAGGAAGTGATCATCGTCGGCGGGCGCAACTATTATCCGGATGACGTAGAACAACTGGTGAATGCGGTTGACGGCATCCGCGCCGAGCGAGTCGTCGCCATCGGCGTTGAAGATATAGAGAACGCGACAGAAAAATTAATCGTGTTAGCAGAAACAGACAAAACCGAATCAAGTGAACGCGATGCGTTGCGAATGACGATTCGCCAAACGCTGATAGACGCCGGGTATCCTGTGGGCGACGTGGTGTTGCTCAAACCAAAATCTATTCACTCCACGCTCACCGGCAAACCGCAACGGCTTGAATGTAAGCAACGCTACACCCATGGAGAATTTACTGGCTAATGGCGAATAGCGTATGGCATATAGCCATTTGCCATACGCCATTTGCCATTTGCTATTTGCTAAGTGATCTCTTTCGCCCTCCTCGGTCATCCCGCCAACTACGATCATCTCGATCATCTTCTGCGTCAACTGCGCCCCGACCTCGCGCCCGAACATACCGGCACCAGCGCTGAAGGCGTGGCACAACTGTTTGAGCTTGTCCCGTCGTACGCCGAAAAAGCCACGCTCCACATTGCCCCAAACGTGAACGGCAAATTGATCGTCTGCACCTTCTTGCCAGATCGTTTGACCACCCCCAAGCAACTTACAACGGCGCATCACAAAACGCGCGACGCCTGTCAGCTCGCCAAAGAACTCGGCGCGCACATTGCCGGGTTGGGCGGATTCACTTCGATCACGATGGCGGGCAAACTCAACACGCTCTCCGCCGAACTCGACATCGCCCTCACTTCGGGCGGTAGCCTCACGTCGGCGTTGGCGTTGGCGCAAATCGATTCGTTGTTAGAGAAGTTAAAATTAAAAATTAAAAATCAAACGGTTGCGATTCTGGGAGCGAGCGGTGAGATCGGGTCGGCCTGTATGAACGCTCTCGCGCCGCGCGCGCACAAAGTGATCGCCATCGCTCGCAACAAAAATAAACTTGATTCTGTTGTGAGCGATCTTCGCAACACATTCGCTTCCACCGATTCCAACGACGCCTACCAGGCCGACCTCATCATCGCCGCCACCAGTTCGGCGCAGCCGCTTCTGCGCGAAGATGATCTTAAACGCGGGGCGATTGTGTGCGACATCGGCTACCCCAAGACGATGGTCGAGAGTGAGAGTCCGCGCCCCGACGTGTTGGTGTTCGGCGGTGGATTAGCCGAATCACCTCTCACCTTTGATCTCCATCTCGACACGGGGCTGCCGTCTCCCCGTTTGATGTATGGCTGCTTCAGTGAAACGATTGCCCTCGCCATGTCCAATCGCTTTGAAAATTTTTCGGACGGCGAAACGCTCATCACCGTGGAACGCATGGAGGAGATTCTTGCACTGGCGCACTCGCACGGATTCAAACCCGCGCCGCTTTACCGAAATGATACTTTGATGACAGATGAGATGATCGAGAAAGTAATTGGTAATTAGTAATTACCAATTACTAATTACTTTTATGACCCCCACCGAAACCAAACTCCAACAGATCGTCGCCGCCAAACTCAAGGTGAAGCCGGAACAAGTGCCGCTCGATAAGTCGTTCATCGAAGACATTGGCTTAGATTCATTTGATCTCATGTCCATCATCATCGAGATCGAAGAAACATTTCCGCATATCAGTCTCGCCACCGACGAAGCGCAGGCACTTAAGACTCTTAAAGAAGTGGCGGCGTACATTGACCACCAGAAAAGACTTCCGAGTTCTTAATGTCAGATCACCCTCCCGAAGGTTTTATAACCTTCGGGAGGGTAGTCGCGTGCGCCGATTCCAGATTCTTAACTAAATTTTTCTAATTGGTTATGCTAGAATGATGGTCAATGTTTATCGGTAAAACAATTAAGGGTCGCTACCGAATCTATGATCAACTCGGCGTCGGCGGATCGGCGGCTGTCTTTCTTGCCCGCGACACCGGCACCGGGCGCATTGTTGTTGTCAAGATCATCCACTCGCATCTGATCGAGAATCGCTTTGTAGCGCGTTTCGTGCGCGAGATCAAAGTCTTGCAGCAAGCCTCCAGCAAACACATTGTCGAGATTTACGATTACGGCTTGAATCATTCGCAAGACGATCTGCCGGTAACGGTCAGCTTCATTGCGATGGAATACGTCGAAGGGCTTACGTTGGCGTCCATCATCGAACGGTTGGGCGCGCTGACCGAAAACAACACCCTTGCTCTGGGACTGCAACTCACCGAAGCGCTCAGCGTGCTGCACAAACTCAGCGTGGTGCATCGTGATCTTAAATCGCAGAACATTATGATCACCGCCGACAATGTGGCTAAAATCATTGACTTCGGCGTTGCCAAAAACACAACCGAGCAAACGATCACCGGCACCGACATCTTCGCCGGAACCCTGTCGTACGCCTCGCCCGAACAACTCGTCGACTCGCGCGCGGTAGACATTCGATCTGATCTCTATTCGCTGGGCGTGGTCATGGCAGAGTGTCTCATCAGCAAGGTGCCGCCGCGCAACCGCAAAGGTCAACACTTGTATATCGTCAATCAACGCGCCGACGCTACCGTTCCTTCTCGCCGCCGCCGCGAAGAACCGGCGGTTAACATCAGCGACGTGGTGCAGCATTTGCTCTCACTTGATCCGAATGATCGCTATGCCTCACCCGATGCGCTGCTCGCCGAAATGCAACAGATTGGGGCAACTCAACCGTTGTCATTGCCCTGGGATACCTTAGGTGTGCGCGCAACGGCGCAGGCAACCGTCGAAGAGACGGGCAACCCGCTGCCTCAAGGGTATTATCTTGTTAACGATATGGGCGAAAAATATCCTCTCAAACGCAAAGAGATCGTCATCGGGCGTTCTGCCCCTACCGACGATACGTGGATGCCGGAGATTGACGTGCGGCAAATGGAAAAAGCCAAGACGGTCTCGCGCTTTCACTGTCGTTTGTTCGTCGGCGAAGACGGTGGCTATTGGATTATGGACATGGGCAGCTTCAACGGCACATGGGTGAATGGCAAACGACTCGAAAGCAAAGAAGCTATACCGCTTAAGCCCGATGATCGATTCAGCGTGGGCGCGATTGGCTTCACATTTAACCAACCCTCTAAGGGAGACGTGAAATGAAACAGACACTCTCTCGTGTCATCTTAACTCTTGTCGTGGCGATGTCGTTTTTCGTTCAGGCTTCGCCCACGCAGGCGCAAGTCGGGGCGGCGGCGACCATTTCGATCATTGACAGCAGTAACTTCCCGGAGATTCGGGCATACATTGCCGTTCAACGATCGGATAAAACCGGCGTGCCAAATTTAAGCAAGACTGATTTTCAATTGCTTGAGAATGGCAACGTCGTTCCGGTCACCGAAGTCGTTCCCGAAGACATTGGGTTGCAGATCGCCGTCGTCATCGACTCTACAAAGATATTTTCCAGCCAAGACGCTTCGGCGAATAAGCTCATCAATTTAGTGCGAGACACAGCCACCAACTTCGCCATCGGCGACAAAACAAAAAACATTCGACCTTTGATGAAAGATGGTTTGGACACTTTGAGCGTGTTCGCCACCGAAGGCGTGGTCATTCAAAGTTCCAACATCGGCGGCGAGATCAACAATGCGCTCGTCGCCTACCAGAGCAAGTTTCAAGATCAAACACAAGTATCGGCATTGATGCGCCAAGCAATTGACGCGGTCAAAGTGGACCCACCGGGTCGTGTGCCGCGCAAACATATCGTCATCTTCTCAAATGGTTTGCCTGCGGCGAATTATCAAGACATCACCGACACCCTGACGAAATCCGGCGTGCGCGGCAGTTTACTCGTTCACACGGTGTGGGTCAGCTACGATGGCAACGGCGGCAAACTTACGCCTGAAGCCGAGAACTTGCAAAAACTTTCCAATGCCACAGGCGGGCTCTTCCGCCAGTTACACTTCGGCAATGTCGCCACTGCCACTCAAGGTTTGTGGGAGACGATTGCCTCCCAACGCCCACAATACCGTTTTACGTATCGCTCGCGCGTCACGCAATCGGGGCAGCAGAGTTTGCAAGTGATACTCAATTTTGATGGAACGGTTAAATCCGAACCGACTCCGTTCTCGGTCACGGTGTTGCCGCCAACCGTTACCTTCTCTTTGCCCGATGTCCCCGCCGACAGACCGGAGATCATCCGCAAAGCCCCCAGCACATTCTCTACCGACACCGCCGCTTTTGAACCGCGCGATCAAAAAGTTCTGGTGCAGATTAAATATCCCGACAACACCAAACGCAGCATCACCAAAATGCGTTTATTGATTGACGGCACCATCGTCGAAGAAAAGACCAGCCCGCCCTTCGATGCTTTCAGTTGGAACATCAGCAAATACGGGCAGACCAGCGCGCACACCGTTCAAGTTGTGGCGATTGACGAATTAGGACTCGAAGCGAAGAGTGAGGTGGACAACATTTTGATCACCGTCGCCTTGCCGTTTGTGGGCAACGTGGCGCCGTGGATCGTGTTGATCACGTTGATCGGGATCGGCGGCTTGACCTTTGTGGCGTTGATCGCCACCGTGGTCGTTTATCTGCGGCGCCCGACGGTGATCACCAACGTCGTGAGCGATGCCGGTCGGCGCGTTAAAGAAATCACCGAGCCCTTCATCCCCACGCCGGGACGATCATTTACGAAAACAGGCAAAGCCTACCTTGAAGTGATCGAGGGATTTGACGAACCCAAGCCACCCATCGAACTGGTCGGCGACAACTTGAAGCTAGGTCGTGATGAGACGCTGGTGCAGGTCATATTAAATGATCGATCTGTCTCACGTTTGCACGCCCGCATCACCGAAGAATCCGATGGCGTTTTCTTGATCCACGATGAGGGCTCCACCTCCGGAACGTGGGTTAACTACGCGCAGGTGCCGCTCGCCGGACAGCGATTAGCTCATGGCGACGTGATCAACTTGGGACGCATCCAACTACGATTTAATTTACGCCCACTGGCTTCGTCACACTCTCACCCCACGCCGCTCGCCCGACCCAAACCGGCGCCCGTCGTGCCAGACACGAATTACGCCACGGAGCCCTTCGATCCAAAATCGGTGACGCCGCCTCAACCTCCGAAATCAAATGTAGAGACGACCACACCCGGCGCTAATCTTGCGCCCAAGCGATCGATGGAGGAGGAACATAAAACGGAAGCCTTCACTCCTCCCGCGTGGATGCAAGCGAAACCCAAAGACGAGTCTTCACCACCCACAGACTCTGGCAGCTCTCAATAAATTATTATTTGTCCTGTAGAGCAAGATGTCATCTTGCTCTACGCCACCTAAAATTGTTATGGCGGAACCTACGCTCGGAACTGTTATCGGTCCTTTCACAATCCTCGAAGCGCTGCCGACAGGAAGCGGCGGCATGTCGTGGGTGTTCGTGGCGAGTGTCAATCATCGGGCAGTGTCCAGCGCCGAATCCTTGCCGGATAAAGTTGCCTTGAAGATCGCCCGCGTCCTTCCGCCCGACCGGATCGATTCGCCGGAGCAAGCGTTTTATTTTGAGGCGCTCAACAACGAGGTTGAGACTCTCAAACGCCTGCGTCACCCCAACATTACCCGGGTCTTCCCCATACCGCGCGGCTTGCCGCGCAACCCCTACACCACGCGCGCTTCCGAATTGGAAGGGAGTCCGTGGATTTGCGCGATGGAATATCTGGGCGGCGGATCGCTCGATCACCGTTTAAAAACTCGAGGTTCACTCTCGTTAGATGAATCACTGGAGACGGCTTATCAGATCGGGCTTGCCCTCGACCACATTCATGCCAAAGGCATGGCGCATTTCGATCTCAAACCCGACAACATTTTGTTCCGTTATCCGGTGGAAGAAAACTGGCGCGCCGCTCCTTTTCAACCGGTGTTAATTGATTTTGGCATCGCGGCAAAGATGAGCAAGACCGCGCCCCAAGCCGGGTCGTTAGCCTTTATGCCGCCGGAGCGCATCCGCATCATGCGCGGCGAGATCGCTCCTGAAGACTATAGCGATCAAGCGAAAGCCGATGTGTATGGATTGGGCGTGCTGCTCTATCGCATGTTGACCGGCAGTTTGCCGTTCGAAGGTTTGCCGCGCGAGGAACTCGCCGAAGCGATTCTTAAAAACAGCCCACGCTCGGCGCGCGAGATCAATTCTGCCGTGCCAACAAGGGTAGACGAGATCATTTTCGGTGCGTTAGAGAAAGAAGCCGACGCGCGTCCGCGTATTGAAGAGATGATCACCCGCCTCGACGAAGCGATGGTGACTCACCCGCCCGCGCCGCCCAGCATCCGCGCTCGCGTTCAAGCTCGTGTTCCGGCGCCCACGCTGTTTTCGATCTCGGCTGTCGTCAGCCTGATCTTGGTGATCTGTTTTGGGGTGTCATTCGCGCTCGGAATCTTCGCCAGCACGTCCATCAACAACATACAAAAACCGGCGCCGACACTCATCACGACCGAGTTCGTGATTGATACGCCGACGCCAGATAGACGAGCACCCACGCTGATACTGCCTACTCTACCGGCGAGCCCCACGCCATTGCCGCCGACGGGGACGCCGACGCCGGTGCTGCCGATTACAACGCCGACGCCAACAAGTTAGAGGGTATTTTAAAGAATGAATCGCACTCAACGTTCTGATCTGATCGTAAGTTATCAAACTCATGCCGGTGAAACAGGCAAGAATAATGAAGACCGCTTCACCGTCCTCACTTACAAAGGGGCAACAGGTGAGAGAGGCGGCATCACCGTCGGCGTGATCGCCGATGGAATCGGCGGCAACCTTGCCGGTGAAGTGGCATCCAAGATCGCTATTGATTCCGTCACGACGACCTTCGATCAAGCAGCCTCCAAAGCCTATCTCGATCTCTTTGCTCGCGCTTTCGCCAAAACCGCGCAGACAATCCAACAATACATTCAAAACAATGCGGACGCCGAGAAGATGGGGACAACCTGCGTTGCCGCGTTGATCGCCAACCGCCGACTCTACACAGCCTACATCGGCGACAGCCGCATGTATTTGATCCGTGATGGCAAGATGAAACAGATCACGGTAGATCATACGTGGGTGCAAGAAGCGATTGAGCATGGCATTCTCACCCGCGCCGAAGCGCGCACGCATCCCAACCGACACGTCGTGCGACGGCACCTCGGCGCAAAAGTAGACGCCACTCCGGATTATCGTTTGCAACTCGACGAAAAAGAATCCGCCGGAGAGTCGCAACGCAATCAAGGATTGCTATTAAATCCCGGCGACATCATCTTGCTCTCTTCGGATGGTCTGACGGATCTGGTGGACGACGCCGACATTCTCGCCACGTTCCAAAATAATCAAAAGCTGCAAGACACAGTGGACGCGCTAACGTTGATGGCGCGCAAAAACGGCGGCACCGACAACATCACCATCATCGCGCTGCAAGTTCCCAATTACAACGCCAAGCCCAACGACGCCTCAGCCCGAACGCTCAGCAGTGCCATTGCATTAGTGGGTTTAGGAATTTTTAGTTTGGTCGTTCTGGCGAGTGCCGCCGTGCTTGCCTATTACCTCTTCATCGCAACGCCGGTGCCGCCGCCAACCGCTACCTCAACCGCAACGCAGCCCATCCCCATTACCTTTATACCGCCAACCCCGGAACTCACGACGCCGCGCCACACCCCCACGCTAGTCACGCCATTGCCTACATTCACCTGGACTCCTTTGCCACCGACCCTCACGCCCACTGCAACGCCCACGCCGCCGCCAACAACCGCTCCTTAATGGAGATCGGAGATTAGAGACGCTTGCCCCCGTAGCGAAGCAGAGTATGGATTTCTTAGAAGGCATCGTCGAGCGCATCACCTACTACAACGAAGAGACGGGTTACAGCGTCCTGCGCCTCAAACCGAATCAACGCGGGTTCGCCGTCACGGGTGATGATCTTTTAACCGTCGTCGGCAACTTGCCCGAAGTGAACGCCGGAGAGAGTCTGCGCCTCGAAGGTGTGTGGATCGCTCATCCCCAATACGGTCGTCAATTTAAATCCGAGAAGTGCGAACAGATTCTTCCGGCATCTGTTGAAGGCATAAAACGCTATCTCGGTTCGGGGTTGATCAAAGGCATCGGACCCAAAACGTCGGCGCGCATCGTGAAAAAATTTGGGGCGGAGACTCTCAAGGTAATTGACGAGTCGCCGAGGCAGTTGCGCGATGTATTAGGCATCGGTCCCAAAAAAGCGACCCTGATCGAAAAGGCGTGGCAAGAGCAAAAAGAGATCAAGAACGTGATGATCTTTTTGCAAGGGCATGGCATCAGCACCGGTCTCGCCGTGAAAATTTACAAACAATACGGCGACGACTCGCAACAGATCGTGAAGAAAGACCCCTACCGATTGGCGCGCGATATTTATGGAATCGGATTCAAAACCGCCGACAAGATCGCCCGTCAGCTCGGTCTGCCACCCGACGCCCCCACCCGCTTGGAAGCCGGGGTTGCCCACGCCCTCGGCGAACTTTCTGACGAGGGGCATGTCTACAGTCCGATGCAAAGTCTGGTGACGACGGCGAGCGAAATGCTGGAAGTGAATCCCGATCTGATCTCCGGCGCGGTAGATCGTTTGCTCACCGATGGTCGCATCAAACGTGAGACGTTGCAAATTCCGCAGTTCGATGTTCGGGGCGAATCGAAAGTGAAAGAGGAAGAGGCGGTATATCTCGCGCCGTTTTATTTCGGCGAGATCGGAGTCACCAAGCGCCTCACACAATTGATGCACTCGTCATCATCCTATCTCGCCGATCTCCAATCTGCCAATCTCCAATCTCTCATCTCTAACAACGATCTCTCCGACGAACAACATTCCGCCATTCACCGCGCGCTGCAAAATAAAGTCTCGGTCATCACCGGCGGGCCCGGCACGGGCAAAACAACATCGCTCAAAGTGTTGATTCAAATTTTAGAAAAAACAAAACACTCTTACGCTCTCGCCTCACCCACAGGGCGCGCGGCGAAACGGCTTGGTGAAGCCACAGGGCGAAGCGCAAAAACGATTCATCGCTTGCTTGGTTTTCAACCCGGCATCGGCTTCGCCTTCAACGAAGAGAAACCGTTGCCCGTTCACATACTCATCGTGGACGAAGCGAGCATGATCGATCTATTGTTGATGAACAATTTGCTCAAAGCGATTGACCCGGCGACTCATCTTCTGCTCGTGGGCGATGTGGATCAATTGCCGAGCGTGGGCGCGGGCGATGTGCTGCGCGACGTGATCGATTCCAATGCGGTTGCCGTCACCCGCCTGTCAACTATTTTCCGTCAAGCGCAGGATAGTTTGATCATCACCAACGCCCATCGCATCAATCGCGGCGAGATGATTACATTTCCCAGTAGAGACGATCCGTTGGATCGTCTCTCCAAACCGTTGGATCATCTCCCCAAAGAAGATTTTTTCCTCTTCACCACCGAAGACCCCGACAAAGCCGCCGATTGGGTGGTGGACATTGTGCAGAATCGAATACCGAATAAATTCGGTATTACGTCAACGGATGTGCAAGTTCTCGCGCCCATGTATCGCGGCGCGGCGGGCGTGGCGAACCTCAACACGCGCTTGCAAGAAGCCTTGAACCCGCCCTCAACCAAAAAAGCCGAGCGCAAGATCGGCGGACGTTTATTGCGCGTGGGCGATAAACTAATGGCGACGCGCAACAACTACGACAAAGACACCTTCAACGGGGACATTGGCTTTCTACAAGAAGTGGACTTTGAAGATC